>CAMVDK010000025.1 GCA_947166165.1 uncultured Porphyromonadaceae bacterium | reverse complement strand
CGGCGTCTTCGGTGCAAGGTTCGTCGCTCAGGTAGCGGCCGGCGTTCTCAATTTCCTCGAGCTGGAAGTAGTAGAGTTCCTTGCGGTTGACGGTCGAGAAGTTGGCCTGGATGGTGCGTCCGTTGTCGGCGTCGTTGAGCGTGGTGAGCACGTCGGGGTCGCAGCCAGTGAGGTCGATGCCGTTGATGTGGTTGTGCTCAAACTGCAGGTCGGCCAGAGCCGGGTGCGAGCCGCTGAGGTTGAGTTGGAACAGGTTGTTGCTGTTGGCATGGATGGTCTCGACGTTGGCTGCTCCGGCGAAGTAGAGTTCGCGGATGTGGTTGTTGTCGCAGTCAAAGTAGTGCATGGCGGTGTTGGGGGCCACGTTGAGGTCGAGCACACTGCAGTTGTGCAAGTCGAGGTGGGTCATGCCGGTGCTGGCGGCAGGCTCAAGCACGGTGATGCCGGTGTTGTTGTAGCAGTCGAGCCAGTGCATGTGCTGCAGACTGGCCACATCGAGCTTGGTGAGAAGGTTGTCGTTGCAGCACAGGGTGTCCATGGCGGCACACTGGCTCACCTTGAGTTCGCCCGGCAGATTGCAGTGATAAGCCAGCAGCGACTGCAGGTTGGTGTTGGCTTCGACGTTGAAATTGTTTGAGCCAAACAGGCCATTGTTCTGCACGTGCAGATACTTCAAAGCCGTGCAATCGTCCAGCCCCGTGATGCTGGGCAGCGAGGGGTCGTTGTCGGCATAGAGTTTCTCGAGCACGGGGTTGTCGGCCACTTTGAGGGTGGTGAGGTCGGGCAGGTCGTTGGCGTCGACGTAGGTGAGCAGGTCGTTGTTCTCGGTGTCGACATACTGCAGCTTGGTGTTGCCGCTCACCTTGAGTTCGGAGAGGTGGTTGCCGCTCACGTCAAGGTGCTCCAGCACGGCGCCGTTGGCCGTGCGCACACCATAGTAGCCACTGTTGCTCACGTCATACCACTTGACGGGGTTGGGGTAGTAGTTGTTGGTGACATTATTGCTCTCATATACACCATTCATGTCTTTATAGTAGACCGTACCGCTCTTCGTCCCATCTTTATTGGTCGTGTAGACGGTGTGGTCATACGTCACAACCTTGCCGCTGATGCTGATGTTGCCACGCTCGGTCAGGTTGTCGGGGTTGGCCGACGTGCTGGCGTCGCGCATCAGCCAGCAGTCGCCATACATACCCTTGGCGGTGATGGTGTGCAGATAGGGCGAAGTGCGCAAGCCCAGCGACTGCATGTTGTTGTTGTCGGCATGAAACTCCTCGAGTTTGCCGCAAGTCTGCAGCCACACAAAGTGGTGGCGGGTGCTGCCGTTGGCGGGCGACTGGGTGCCTGGGTGAGCGGGGTCGACATAGGAGTACCATCCACCCGTGCCGAATTCCCAACCGGGATTCATATACCACCAACCGGCAGCGGTGTTGTGGATGTTGGTCTCGCTGATGTCGAGATACCTCAGTTCGGTGTTGTAGTTCAAGTCGGGGTGGAACAGGCCTGTGGTGTCGCGCAGGTCGATGTCGCGCAGGTCGAAGGCGCGATGTGTAGTGGCTTCGTTGGCGTCGAGCGTGGCTTGTGTGGCCGGCGAGCAACTGATGCCGATGGGCGTGTCTTTGCAGTGATACTTGCGCAGCAGGTCCACCTTTTTCAACCGCATGGCCTGTTTCTCGGCCTCGGTGGTGGCAAGCGGGCCGATGTGGTTGTTGTGGCTCACGTCGAGCCACCTCAAGGCGGTGTTGCGGTACAGGTGCACCGAGTCGGCCAGCTCGTTGTAGCTCAGGTCAAGGTGCTCGAGGCCGGTGAGGTGCTCGAGGCTGGCCTTGCCGGCCACATAACTAGCCAGGCGGTCACCATTGTCGAAGTTCGAGTTGGTGAAGGTGGTGAATTGGTTGTGGCTGCCGTTGAGGGTCTTCACGGCGGTGAGGCCTTCGAGGGCGGCGTTGGCGCCAATCTGGTTGAACGAGCTGTTGCTCAGGTCGATGGTCTCGAGGGCGGTGTTGCCTTTCACATACAGTCCGCTGCCGTCGCTCATCGTGGTGCCGGCGGTGGTGCAGGTCAGGTTGTCGTTTCCGTGCAACTCCAGCGTGGTCATGCTGGGGTTGCCGCCAATCATCAGCGCCGAGAGTTGCGTGTCCTCGGCCTTGAAACTGGTGATGCCATTGTTGCCCAGGTCAAGACCCTTGAGCTGACCGACGCTTGTCGAAGTTAGTTCCACATTGCCTCCAAGGCCATTCTCTTCGGCATAGAGGAAACGCACGCCGCTGTCGGCATTGCTCATGTCGATGCTGGTAAGATTGTTTTTGTTGAGCTTAATCGATGTGTAGGTGTCGTGGCCAAATGCAGGCACGCTCGTAAAGTTGTTGCCGTCAAGGTTAATCATCTCTAAGGCCGTGCAATCGGTCAATCCAGTGAATAGTCCCGAACTGTTGCTGTTATCACGGCCAATGTTAGTAAGGTTAAGCGTCACCAGCCCTTGGTCGCCAGTCAGGTCGATGGATGAAAGCAGAGGCGAGTTGTTGATGGTGAGCGTGGTAAGGCTGAATCTGCTTGAACCACTTGGGAGGTTGTAATTGCCGCTGGCTTTAAAGGTTTTCAAAGCGGTGAAGCCAGAAAGTGAAGGCTCGAATAAAGTGGCACGGCTCAGGTCGAGATACTCAAGTGTGCTCTTGGAGTTGGCAAGGTTGGAAATCAGTGTTGCTGTAGCCAAATCCACATCAGTGAATTCTACATGTTTGAGCTTGGTGAGGCCTGCAAGACCGATAAGTTTGCCATCTGAAGATGAAGTAGCTTTTTGCAGATTTGTGTTGCCATTCAAGATGAGCGTCTCAAGATTCGGGGCTCCGGTAAGGTAAATGCTTGTGATGAGCGGGCAATGGCTCACGTCCAAATATTTGAGTTTACTCATGCCGGAGAAGTAATTGGTGCCTTGAGTGAACCCCGTGGGCTTGATATTGGCGTTGGCCACGATGAGCGTTTCCAGGTTTGGCAAGTATTGGTGCCAAGAAAACCCCTTTTCGGTGGAATTGTCGCTCATGTCGAGATAGGTTAATGCATTGTGGTTGCCTGCCGGAGCGAATGTCTGGTCATCATTGATGTTGCAGTTGTTCATCTCCAGGTGGGTGAGCCCTGTGAGTGCAGCCACGTCGACAGACGTGATTCCGTTGTTGCCATTGACATTGAGTTCCTCAAGGTTCGTGTTGTTGCTCAAATTGAGTTTAGTGCGGTCAGTCTTTGTGCAAGTCAGGCTGTTGTTGCTGGCGATGAGCGTCTTCAGGTTGGTGAAGTTGCTGATGCCGGCCAGGCTGGTGATGCCGCGGTTGCTCACGTCGAGGTAAGAGACCGATGCCGGCACGAATGCGTCGCCGTCGTTAATGCCGAGTTGCGAAGCAATGCCAGCACGGAAATTGGCATCCGAATAGCCGTTGTCCGAAGTCAGCGCGTGCACGGTGGCTTGGCTGCCACTGATATTGTAATAGCCATTTGCCACATAGCCGAGATTGCCGGTTTGATGGGCATTGCTGCCGCAGTTGAAGACCAGTTTGCTGATCCCGTTCCAGTCGGCGGTGTAGTACTTGTAAATCTCAAATCCGGCTCCGTCGGTGCCAGCCGATTGCATTTGATAGCCAGGCCAACCGGTGGAACCGAGCTGCTGCTCGTTGGAGTTCAGGAAGTGGACGTAGGGCGGGTTGCTCGTTGAGTTGCCCCAGTCGGGAGGGCAGCTGAAGTAGATATACCCCACGTTGTTACCTAAACTGGGGATTGCTCCAAACCAGGTGCTTCCACCGTCGTAAGTGAAACGCGCGGTGCCGTCCACGCCAGTCACATTCAGAATGTCGCTGGTCTGGTGGGAACCGCCATCATTGAAGACGACATTCACGGAGTTCACTCCGGCGATGGTCATTGTCCAGTAACCGTCGGCATCCTTTTCGGTGTATTGGGTGCCAGGCCAGGCGCCTGTGTGCTTGACGGCATCGTTGCCGCTGCCCGTGTAGGCATACAGATAGGGTGCGGTGCCGCCTTTCATCACCTTGACGGTGATGTCGGCCTGTGCCGCCACGGCCGTGCAGGCCAGCAGGGCAATCAGGCTGAGTTTCAGTTTGAAAAATAGTTTTTTGTGTCTCATATCAGTAGATTTTAATGTGAATGTTAGTTCATGAGTGCTATTGACGGATGACGAGGTTGATGAGCGCGTTGACGTCGGCCACGTCGATGGTGGCGTTGCCGAGAATGTAGGCGCGGTTGCCGTAGTTGAGGGCGTTGTCGCGCCCGAGCACGATGTTGATGACGATGTTCACGTCGACGACGTCGACCTTGCCGTCGGCGTTCACGTCGCCGCGCAGCGAGGTGCGGCGCTTGGTGACGGTGAGGCTTCGCTTGGCGGGCGTGGTGCTGCGGTTGTCGGTGGTGGGCATGGAGTACACGCCCAGGTTGCCGCCAGCCACGAGCAGGTTGCCGCCCCAGTCGAAGGCCATCTGATACACGCCGTTGGGCGAGCGTCCGGCCGCCACACTCGTGCAGCCGCTGTCCTTGGCGTCGGCATCGTAGGTGGCGCGCTTGGTGAGCACCGGCTTGGGCTGGCCGCCAGCGTCCTGCTGCCAGTCGATGGCGTAGAAGTTGAGGATGCCGTCGCGGTCGGCGATGACGAGGGTGTTGCCGTCGTTGCTCAACGCGAATCCGCCGCCCGAGCAACCGTTCAGGTCGATGGCCAGGTTGCTGTTGGTGGCATAGGTCCAGTAGTCGCTGCCGTCGGGGTTGATGTAGCGCAGGGCGGGGTGATTTTCGGTGGCCGAGCTGGAGCTGATGGTGTTGGTCAGGTTGCCGTCGCTGGTGTAGAGGTTCTCCGAGAGCCACAAGCCGCCGTCGTCCATGGCCCACACGTTCACGTTGCTGTATTTGAGCTTCGTTTTCTCATGCACATTGACGGGCGCGGTGGTCCAGGTGTCGGGCAGGTTGCCGCTGCTGTCGAGGTGGCTGCCCAGGTCGTAGCGGTAGACGTACTGGTCCATGTCCTCGCAGGGGGTGTAGAGGCGTGTGCCGGCTCCGCTGCCGACGACGCTCACGCCCGACACCGAGCTGCCGGTGTTCACACCGTTGTAGGTGAACAGCCCGCTGCTGGCGCGTGTGCCGGCAAAGAGCTGCTTGAAGCATCCGGCACTTCCCAGCTCGCCGGGACGGGCGATGTAGAGTCCCGAGTGCGTGTCGCCGAAGTCGGCCACGTAGAGCCGTCCCTCGGCATCGACGGCCATGCGCTCATTGCGGCGGAAGGTCTCGCCGCCGGTGTAGGGGGCGCTGTTCTCGCGCTGCCACACGGGGGTGTAGCGGTAGATGCCGTTGCTGGCGTTGCCATACCCCACCAGGTTGCCCACGTAGATGCTGCCGAACCAGTCGCTCTCGGGGCTGCGGTCCACGGCCACGGTGGCGTGGCTGTAGGCATACTGCGCGTCGCTCTTGTGTCCGTTAAGCCTTCTGATGGCGGTGATGTCGCGGCCTTTGAGGGTCACGGCCCAGGTCATCGTCTGGTTGTCGGCCCCGGGCAAGTCGGCTGCGGCGATGGTGAACGTGTTGTCGCCGGCCACTACGCCATCGAGGGTGATGGAACCCAGCTCGGCGCCTGTGGCGGCGTCGGCGAAGGTGAGGGCGGCTTCGGTGGCGGCATTGTTGGCCTTGAAGGTGAAGGTGCAGCTGCCGTCGGGCTGCTCGGTGCGTCGCAGGTCGTAGGCAAAGATTCCGATTTCCTGCCCCACGGGCTCGGCAGGCAGGTGGAGTTCGGCGCTCCACCGCGAGAGCCTACTGTCGCGCAGCAGGCACAGCGACAACTGGCCGGCACCCACGTAGCCCACGGCGTGGGCTTGTGTGGTGGTCAGTGGAGCGGCGTCGGCTGTGGCTTCGACAGCCTCGGCTGTGGCCACGCCGCTGGTGATGTCGTGCAGACGCAGGCCGGCGTTTGCCGTACCGCCGCTGGCGCAGCAGGGCGTCACGAGCAGTTGTCGGCCGCCGATGGCCACGGTGCTGGCTCCCGTCGGGGGCAGGTCGCTGGTGGGCAGCGCGCCGTACTGCTTGTGGGCCTTGCTGTCGAGCGTGTTGAGCCGCAGCTCGATGGGGGCGATGAGCGGGCCGTCGACCATGAAGCGGTCGTCGGCCAGCGGCGAGGCCAGCAGCTGGAAGTCTTCGCCATAGGCGATGGCGCTGCACAGGTCGCGGTTGGCGCTGACGTCCTTGTCGTAGTTGGCTTTGGTGCGGCTGTCCACGAGCGCCCCGTCGCGCACCACATAGGTCACATAGCGTATTTGCCGCGACGAGCCGGTTGTGACAGCCGTGGTGAGCAGCTGTCCGTGCTGCGAGGTGCCGTTGTAGGCCATGCTGCCTCCCACATGGGCGTTGTACCATCGTCCGCTGCGCAGCTCGTTGTCGGGCGAGGTGAACCACTGCGTGGGGGCACTGTCGAGCGTGGGCCACTTGTACACGCGGAAGGTGCCGGCGGTGGTGTTCCACACGGTCTCCTCCTGGTTGCAGCCGATGAGCATGCCGTCGGCTGTGAGCGCGATGTCGGAGAGAGTGTAGCGCCGCGAGCCGTTGGTGGGTGCAACGAGTCCGGCTGTGCTCACGCTGCCGGTGACGGTGCCCGTGGCGGGGTCGATGCGCACAATGGTGGGCGTGTGGACGTCGTCGTCGGCCACAGCGAGCACAAGCAGCTCGCCCTGGTGCTCGAGCACGCGCCGCACCGTCAGCCCCTCGAGCTGGGCCACGGGACGGTCGGCATACTGCATGGCGATGTCGATGTCGAGGTCGCTGGTGCCCAATGCGCTGGCCGTGCCGCTGCTGAGTTGCAGCAGCGGGTAGGTGGTTTCGCCGGCCGTCACGCTGTAGGGGCCGCTGCGCTCAAGGTTCTCATAGCCCTCGGCCTTGACGCTGATGTAGTAGTTGTCGGCGGGTGTTAAATCGCTGAACACAAACACGCCGTTGTAGTTGTGGTCGGTGCAGTAGGCGTCGACGAAGGTGTCGCCCCGGTAGAGGGTGACCATGGCGCCGCCTATGGGCAGCTGGTCGTCTTTGGTGCCGGCCTTGTGCTTGTAGAGCGTGTGGGTGAGCGACTGCGACGGGTCTTTGACCGTGCCCATGATGTGGCCGGTGCTTTCGCGGGCCAGGCCAAAGTAGTCGGCAATGCCGTGGGCGATGCGCACGCCCTCCTGGCGACAGTAGTCCTCGTTGAGGGCGCGGTGGCGCGCGGGACCGTAGGAGTGATAGAATCCCTCGATGAGCACACCGGGCACGCCGTGCTTGAGCACGCCCAGATAGCCGTAATAGGTGGTGCCGTTGTTGGTGGTGTTGCTGCCGCTGCCGTAGAAGTCCACATCGCCGCGCAGCAGGGGGTTGGTGCGCGAGTAGGTGGTGGTGCTCATCCAGTCCACCTGGTCCTCCCAGTGCGGCCCCCAGATGGCTTCGCCCATCTCGTAGCTGCCGGCCACAGCCTCGTTGCCGTTGCCGTTCTTGCCGCGGTAGAGGAACAGCGGATAGTTGATGTTGTTCTCGGTGCCGGCCGAGCCTTCGGCATTGGAGTGCACCGAGATGAACATGTCGTAGTTTCCCACCTCCACCTCGCGGGCTATTTCGGACAGGTTGCGGTTGTAGGTGGTGGCGTCGGTGGCTCCGCTCACGTAGGGGTAGGGGCCGTTGTTCCAGCGCGAGAGCGTCAGGTTGCCCTCTTCGCAGCCCATGTCGATGAGCGACTCGCGCATCTGGATGCACTTCCACAGGTTGGTGTTGCTCTCATAGAAGCCGCAAGTGTCGGGCCGGCCGGTCGACGACAGGTTGGGGTAGGGAATCGTGGGGTAAGGCCGGTCGTTGGGTCCCCACGAGCCGTGACCGGGGTTGATGTAGATGCGCACATCGCTTGCCGACGTGGCCAGCAGCGGCAGAATCACGCCAAGCAGCATGACGGGCAGCAGAAGTTGTCTCTTGGTCATAGCAGCATCGAGTTAGGATTTAAACGGTCAAAGTTAATGCTTTTATTTTAATAAGGTGGGGTTTTGCTGGCAAAATTCAATAAAAAGAGCCGAAACTACAGCAAACAGTAGTTTCGGCTCAATCAGCGGCCTACAAGGTCACGCAATGTTGCTACATCAGTTGCCGAGGATGATGTTGATGAGGTTGTTCATGTCGTTGATGTCGACGGTGCCGTCGCCATCGAGGTCGGCACGACGCTTGATGGCGGAATCTTCCTCCTTGCCGAGAATCACGTTCACGACGAGGTTGACGTCGTCGACGTCGACGCGGCCGTCGGCGTTGAGGTCGCCGCGCAGGCCGTCGGCCTTGTCGCGATAGAAGAAGATGGCGTCGATGTTCAGGTCCACGCCCGTCACGCCACCGCTGAGGATGGAGATGACGTTGTCGACATAGTTGCCGGCGTTGGCGAACACGGGGTTGGCTCGCGCCGCGATCTCGCTGAAGGGGATGTCGAAGCAGTACCACTCGCCGTCGCGCTTGAAGTCGCCGAGCAGGCCGAAGGTGGTGCCGCCGTCGACGAAGGGCTCCTGCCCCAGGGCGAAGTGGGCCGCTCCCACGCCGACGGCGTGCGAGGCGTGCTGCTCGTCGCTGCCCTTGAAGGCCATGTGGAGCGTGAAGCTGTCGTCAATCATGCTCAGGTCCTTGCCGTCGCCGGTGCTGGCGAAGCCCATGCCCGACCAGCCTACGGTGCCCACGGTGAGGGAGGTGTAGTTCTCTTCGTAGCCAAACGAGTTGACGCCCGTGGCCGTGCCGGGAACGTAGGTGCCATCCCAGATGTAGAGCCAGTGGTTCTGGTCGTTGACGCGGTAGTCGGCCAGCGTCTGACCCTTGATTTGGTTGGCTTCCTCGGCACCGAGGGCGATGAGCACGTAGTCGGTGTGCTCGGCGAGGTCGAAGGTGGGATGTCCGTCGGCATCGAGGGCTTTGCTGCCGTAGCGACCCAGCTCGGGGTCGTAATCGGGCTGCTGGCCGTCATCGCTGTGGCGGCGGTAGAAGAACACGTTGTCGAACTGCAGCTCAGCCCCTTCGCTGCCTCCGCTCAGGAAGGAGAGCACGTTGCCACGGTAGGCCGTCTCGCCGCCATCGCCGGCAAAGGGGTTGCCGGCCATCTCTTTGAGCAAGGAGAAGGGGATGTCGAACGAGTACCACTCACCGTCGCGCTTGTAGTCGCCGAGCATCACCGGGCCGCTGGTGGCGTTGCCGATGACAAACTGCGCCGACCCCACGCCCACGGTGTGGTTGGTATGGCGCAGCAGGTCGGTGCCGCGCATGGCCAGGTGCAGATAGTAGCTGTCGTCGAGCATGCTCAGGTCTTTGCCCGTGCCGGTGCCGGCGTAGCCCAGTCCCGACCAACCCTTGTTGGTGACGGCGAAGCGGTTCCACGACTCGTCGAGGCCGAAGGAGTTCACGCCCTCGGTGGGCAGGGCCTCGTAGGTGCCTTCCCAGATGTAGAGCCAGTGGGTCACCTCGTCGACGCTGTAGTTGGCGCGGACGCGGTCGCCCATCTGGTCGATCACACCCTGGCTGGCGCCGATAATCACATAGTCGTAGCCGTCGTCAAAGTCGAAGGTGGACTGGCCGTAGGCGTCGAGCGACTTGCTGGCGTATTGGCCAATCTGGGTGGTGGGGTCGTCGGTGGGCAGCCCGGTGTCGACGTTGGGGTTCTTATAGAAGAACACGGCGTCGAACTGCAGCTGCGCGCCCGAGTTGCCGCCGCTCAGGAAGTAGAGCACGTTGTCCTTCACGGCCTGCATGTCGGGATAGAGCTGCGGGGCGAGGTTCTTGAGCACGCTCACGGGGATGTCGAACGAGCACCAGCGTCCGTCGCGCTTGTAGTCGCCCAGCACGGGCAGCGTCTTGTTGCCGTCGACGAAGGGCACCGCGCCCAGGGTGAACGCCGCCGAACCCACATAGACAGCCTGCGCCGTGTGCATCAGCGGGTCGGTGCCGCGCATGGCCAGGTGGAGGATGTAGCCGTCCTCGTCGAGCATGCTCATGTCCTTGCCCGGGCCGCTGCTGCCGGAGCTGGCATAGCCCAGACCCGACCAGCCCACCGAATTGACGCGGTAGCTGTTCCACGGCTCGTCGAGGCCGAAGGAGTTGAGGCCCTGTGTCTCCTGGGCGGTGTAGGTGCCTTCCCAGATGTAGAGGAAGTTGTCGGTGTCGTCGACGCTGTAGTT
Source organism: uncultured Porphyromonadaceae bacterium (assembly GCA_947166165.1). Lineage (GTDB taxonomy): Bacteria > Bacteroidota > Bacteroidia > Bacteroidales > Muribaculaceae > Sodaliphilus. The sequence goes on along the minus strand of CAMVDK010000025.1, from coordinate 8,161 downwards.
GGCGCGGACGCGGTCGCCCATCTGGTCGATCACGCCCTGACTGGCGCCGATGACCACATAGTCGGTGGAGTTGGCAAAGTCGAAGGTCGACGCATTGTTGTCGTCGAGCGACAAGCTGCCGTATCGTCCCAGCTCGGTGGTGGTGTCTTCGGGCACCTCGGGCTCTCCCCCACCCTGACTGCCGTCGGGCGTGGTGTAGTCCTCCTCACCGGGCTTCTGATACACGCGCACGTAGTCCACGCTCATCGTTTGCTCGCCGCCGGCCAGCGCCGTGATGGCGTTGGGGTCGTAGATAGCGGGGATGGTGCCGCCCACGGCCACGTTGAACAGCAGGAAGAACTGCTTGTGGAAGTAGTTGCCCGGTGAGTTCTGCTGCGAGGTGTCGCTGATGGTCATCTCGAAGTAGGGGCTCGCCTGGTCGTCGAGATACATGGCGATTTTGTTCTCGTCCCACTCGAGCGTGTAGAGGTGGAACTCACCGTCCTGCAGGCTGTAGGGGGCGGTGGTGTTGTTGCCATACATGGGGTGCTGGCCGTTGGTGTAGGGCCCCCAGTGCAGGGCGCTGATGAAGAAGCGGTCCTGCGTGCCGGCGGCGATGCCCTGGCTGCCACCGGCTTCGAGCACGTCAATCTCGCCGCAATAGGGCCATCCGATTCCGGTGCTCATGTCGTTGCCCATCAGCCAGAAGGCCGGCCAGAGGCCGTTGGCCGTCTGCGGCAGACGGATGCTCGCCTGGATGACACCATGCTTGAAGGCCGCCTTTCCCATCGAGTTGATGCGCCCGGAGGTGAACTGCCGGTTGCCGTAGTTCTCGCGCTTGGCGGTGATTTGCAGCGCACCGTCGGCCACCTTGACATTGTTGCGGATGTAATACTGCAACTCGTTGTTGCCACCACCGTCGCCGTTCACTTCGACGTTCCACACCCGGGTGTCGAGCGCAGTGCCGTCGAACTCGTCGCTGAACACGAGCTCGTAGCCGTCGGTCGACGGAGCGCGGTGCAGCCGCTGCCCGCTTGCCGACAGGCACAGCGCCGGCAGCAGTGCTAGGAGTAATTTTCGTCTCATCGCTTTGAAATTTAAGTTGGGTTGAAAAAAATCGCCACAAATTTACGACTATTCTACGACAATTCAGCACTCGCGGCCCGCATTTTCTTTGCCAACCACCGAAAATGGTGCCACACCATCCATCGCCGCGAGCATTGCCGCCACATCCAGGCAAACAACTACCGAAAACAATAGTTTTTCGTTATTTGCGTAAAATTTACTCCGGAAAATTTTGCCATTCCAAAAACTCGCCGTAATTTTGCGGTGTCAAATTTACACGACATATGGAAACGACAATTGAAAAGAAATATTGTTATCAATACCCCCACCCCGCCGTGACCACCGACTGCGTGATATTCGGCTTCGACGGCACCCGGCTGCAGGTACTGCTCATCGAGCGCGGCATCGAGCCGTATGTGGGCCGCTGGGCCCTGCCCGGAGGCTTTGTGCGCATCGACGAGACCACCGACGCCTGCGCCCGGCGCGAACTGCTCGAAGAGACCGGCATCGACAACGGTTTCATGGCGCAGCTGCAAGCCTTTTCCGATGTCGACCGCGACCCGCGCGAACGCGTCATCACCATCGCCTACTACGCACTGGTCAAGCTGCAGCAGGTGCGCGGAGGCGACGACGCCGCACGCGCCCACTGGTTTCCCCTCGACGACGTGCCCAAGCTCGCCTTCGACCACGACCTCATCCTGCGCGTGGCCTTCGAACGCCTCAGGCGCGACATCCACTTCAAGCCCATCGGCTTTGAACTGCTGCCCGAACTCTTCACCATGAGGCAGTTGCAGCAGCTCTACGAAGCCATACTCGGCGTGCACTTCGACCGGCGCAACTTCCACAAGAAGATGATGCACCTCGGACTGCTCACCGCCACCGACGAGACCATCCGCCAGTCGCCCAAACGCGACGCCATGCTCTACCGCTTCAACCGCGACAGCTACAACGAGCTCAAGCAGAACGGCTTCCGCCTCGAATTCTGACCCTTCACAAACCGTAAATCATCAACCAGCCAGCACACACACACATCACTACCATTTTATTCACACCATCATCAATCACACACACATTATGAAAAACAACACATCCACCACCCTGGCGCAGGTCCACAACCTGCTCATCATCGACGAGAGTGGCTCGATGGGGCCGCTGCGAGAGGCCACCATCGACGGCGTCAACCAAGTGCTCAACACCATCCGGCAGGCCCAGCACGACCTGGCCGAGTCGCAAAAGCACTACGTGACCATCGTCACCTTCGACTCATTTACCGGCAGCAACGTGAGCACCCTCGTCGACAACGTGCCGATAGCCCAAGTGGGGAAATTCGACCAGTACAGCCCCGGAGGCGGCACGCCGCTCTACGATGCCGTGGGCTACTCGCTCACCCGCCTCGAGCAGCAACTCAAGGGCAAAGACCTGGCAACCGCTGTGGTCACCATTGTGACCGACGGCATGGAGAACAGCTCGCGCGAGTACACCCTCGACAAGGTGCGCGAACTCATCGCGCGCCTCACCGCACAGGGCTGGACCTTCTCCTACATGGGCGCATGCCACAACGTGGAAGCCACCTCACGGAGCCTGGGCATAGGCAACTCCCTCGAGTTCGCCCACAGCGGGCGGGGCAGCACCTCGTCGTGGCAACGTGACCTCGGCGCCAAGCACGCCCACTACCACCGCATCGACCGCGACATCAACAAGCTGCGCGGCGCATCCGAGGCCGAGCGCGCCAAGCACTGGTTCAGCTTCAACCGCCAGTACTACAGCAACCGCGTCACGCCGCACACCGTCGACAGCCTCGACCCGGGGCAGGTGTTCGTCTTCGGCAGCAACATCCACGGCAACCACAACGGCTCGGCCGCCGCACAGGCCCTGCTCCGCTTCGGCGCCGTCATGGGCCAGGCCGAAGGCCCCCAAGGCCAGAGCTACGCCATCCCCACCACCGACGGCATGTCCCCGCTCCCCATCGGCACCGTGGCCGACACCGTGCGCCGCTTCCTCATCTACGCCCGCGAGCACCCCGACTCCCACTTCCTCGTCACCGCCATCGGCTGCGGCAACGCCGGGTTCACCCCTAGGCAAATGGCGCCACTCTTCGAGTCAGCCACCTCGCTCGAAAACGTCTCGCTCCCCGCAGCCTTCTGGCAAGAACTCGGCATCAGGCCCCGGTAAGCCCCCCACAATGGGCAAAAAGGCGGACTCCAGCGCAAGCAGAGTCCGCCTTTGACTTTTTTTCACCTCCCTGTGCCATTTGCAAGCCACATACTATATAGTCTATCCCTACGGTAGGGGCAAAAATAGGATAAATCTTTCATCACCATACTTGCAAGGCTTGCAATTTGTGTAATGGACGGCGTTACATTAATTTTGCACCGGAATCGGCAAGATATTCAGTCCACCAGGTGAAAATATTGTGCCTTTTTTGCGTAATTCAAAAAAAAGCAGTATCTTTGCCTTGTGTACACATCACAGTTTATAATTGTCATACATCTATAGCCTTTGATGTGTGCACGTAACATTTTGAAAATAAAAGCGTTGGCTTTTCCCCTTCAACGAAAATCGCCAATTTCACGTCAGCAAGGGATAAGCAGTGGAAACGCTCTTACGCTTGTCATATCACTACCTGAAGGGTCGGAGATATACAGGACAGCGTGGGGTGAACTGTTTATTTTGCTGAAGGCGTTTGGCGATGCCTCGTTGAAGATAAACCCAGGTTCCCTGCGCTTTTTTGTTTGTTTACGAATGTCAAGTCAAACCGCATGGGCACAAGAACAGGACATTGTGACTTAACCTTTAAATGAGATGTAAACGCATTAATAGTATGCAGGTTCCCATAAGATAATTACGAAAGGCGTTATGGACAAAAAAATAATACAAAGGATAAAGCAATACGAGCGGTGTTGTTGTGACGATGTTTCTCAAGACAAGACACTTGAAAACATCTGTAGACGTAATCCCCCTCCAACAATTAAACATTCAAGTAAGAAATGTACCATTAATTTCAGAGATTTAATTAGCTGTATATCTCGTGTAATTAATTCATATATACATGAAATGTTGTCAGCATTGAAGTCTCTATTCTGTTGGCTGAAAAATGGCACTCTTTCTAATTCCATCTATGTCTTTATTCTGTTGTTCTGCTCAATCTGTATGCTATTCTATTCAGCAACGAATGTCTCAAAATGGGTTATGTGCCGCAATGAACTCCTGATTGCTTATGATAATAATTCAAAAGATACGTTATATGTTAGGTCGCGACAATTCGAAAATTTGGGAAACAAAAGTAGTCAGTTTAGTTGGCAGAATCAATGGCTTAAATGGCAACGCGATGAATACAATTTCTTCTTAGAAGTCGAAAAGATGCCTATTTCATATTTGACTTCAAGGATTTATGGTATTGACTCACTTCTTTTTTTTGATTCTCCTAAAACTTCCGTTTCAAGGCAATTCTCTGAAAAACAATCAATAACCGACAGTATTTTAAGAAACATATCGGCTTACGGAGTGAGAATAAAAGAGGGTGTTGGATGGCATTGGATGCTTGAGATATCTCATTACCACCACTATGGCAGATTAGACAAGATTTCCATGTTCCCATATCAAGTTATAATAAGAAATGTAGACACGTTGAGCATAGAACAAATATATGCAGAACTCGATAGTGCATATAGGTTCTTTACGAGGTCAGTTGAATCTCCATTTATCAATTTTATAAATCCCCAAAATAGAAATAATAAGTGGGATGAAGACTTTGAAAGCATCATAAATGAAAGATTAAGCCTCAATAATCCAAATATTCTTCTTTTTCACGAAATAATGTCTGAACAGCTTTATGAAAGACATCAAAACAAAAATAAAGATGAAAAAAAACTGCGCATAAATGATTACAGCCCTCCAATTTTAGGCTACTGGTATGACAAACATTGTATCGTCATACTTAGTTGCAGTGTCGTACAACAGTCTGCTGTCATATCTCCGCAAGAGTTCGACTTTAAAGGTTTAGGCAGGTTAGGAACTTTTGTTGCTATGGTCTGTGCAATGGTGATAACAATTTTCCTTCTAAAACAGAGATATAGGAATGGGCTAAAATTGCCCATAATAGTCTGCAGTACGGTGTTGGTTATGAGTCTGCTTGCTTTGGCTGTCATTAAATATGATGAAAAGCAAATTAAACTTCAGTATAGAAGACACTATTATACTGATGTAGGCGAATCAACCCCTCCTCCATTTTGCGAAGCTGATAGCAGCATTGTGGGCACAATGAATGATAACGGTTATTTTTTAAGAAAGATTAAAGTGAATAATCATGAGTTCAGTATTTCGGATTTCTAAAAGAATCATTCTTGTTGGCTCATTGGGTGCACTCCTTTATTACGTTTTTTCGCATATTGTTTGGAGCACACCTCAGAGTTTTAAACTGCTAAATCACGAAAGGCTATATAGAATTCAAGACAATGGTCTTTATGGGTTCATTGACAGCACTGGGGCAGTCATAATTCAGCCACAGTACCCTTATGTGAGTGATTTTTCGGATGATGGTTTAGCGTTAGTCATAACGGACATCGAAAGATGTGGCAGTCTCGACGGCAATGTCGCGATTCATTATGGAGTGATAGACACACAAAACAATATAATTGTTGACACCACTCGCATTTTCATAGATTCAATGTGCGATTCTCTATATTTTAAATTTAGCAGCAAAAAACTGTCATTCAATGAAAAATTAGAGGAGTGCTTGGAACCTGTTTCAAGCATCCAATTGGCACAAGACACCATTTTAATACATGGCCATAAGCGATTGCAATATAATTATATTGATATCCGAAAAGACACAATTGTTATCGAAAATATTCTTTGGAACAATGAAATACGTGGTTTTAATGATGGTCGAATTCTATTGCCATCGACCCATGGCACTCATGGTGATTTTATGGTATATGATAATAATGGCAACATAAGAATGATTTCAGATAAATATGTCAATTCTAAAACAATCCGATACTCAGATATAGATGCCAGTTCTTGCTATTTTGATAGATTTTCTATTGAAGGTTTCTATGATGGAAAGATGTGGCTTCGTCAACCCACTCAAGAACTCCTGTTAGGAGATAGCATAACTGTAAAACATAGTTGTTATAAATGGCTTTTAGTAGACACCTGCATGGAAGTTATCAGCCAGATACTCACCCTTGACCCTCAGATTGGTTTTGTATATATGGGCTGTGGCTTGACTATCTGCCATGATGGTAATGCTGATACAATCAGCGTACTTGATGATAACCTCTGCAAAACTTGGATAACAGGATCCAAGTTTATTTGGCATAGAGCTCGTGAAGGATATTTTGCCACTTACGGCAATTGGAATGGTCAGACTGGCTGGACTTTTGTGGATTCAGCTTTGCAGATTCGCAGCCCGCAAGTCTTTGAAAATGTTGGTTCTTTTCATCGGGGTTTAGCCCCAATAAAAATAAACAATAAATGGGGATTTATCAACCAATCTTTCATTATATGCATACCATGTCAGTTTGACTATTGCGATGATTTTGACAATGAATTGGCCTATTTTCGCAAAAACGGACTGGATTCAATTGTTGAAGGATATATTAACCGCAGTGGCAAGGTCGTGTGGTCTCATAAAACTCCGCGCCCCAAAAATGATTATCCTAAATTGTGGCATGGACACGTGCTACAACAATGGATGGAGGATATATATCCAAATACATTTAAACTCATAAACTGGATTGTTGCTGCTCAACGAAATAGATTACAGCTGAGCGAATACAAAACTATTGTTGATTCCCTAGCGCATGAGGCGGAATATGGAGGATATCATGTCTTTTACGGTTACGATCTATGGAGCTTGATAAAAAGGGAGTTCGAAGTGAATTATTCTACCGAAGCCTGTAATGTAAAGAGTTTGTATGGATTTAGTGAAAAAGAGTTCAATCTTATTAGTGACAAACAACAACTAAAAGAGATTATGAAGGCACTAGAGTACTACAATCATCAATTAGACGAAAACAGGTGGGCCAATTATCCAGGACTGTACCCATCTTTAGTTGAAATGAATGAAGCTTATAAAGATTGTTATGCAGCTATAAACACACTTCATCATGAATGTTTCAAAGATATAGAGAGTGATGTTACGAGTTCATATATGAGTGAAAGCTTACTGACTTCACACATAATCTATTTGCTTAATATTCCGGATAAAAACGGTCGAAGCAATAGAAATAAAAGTAATAGACTAGTGAAGAGAGAAATACGAGGAAGTAAACCTATATCATTTCATGACTCTCTTTATAATCAACTGTATTATCCGTATATCTCAATATATGGCAGAAAACCGTTGGAAAAAACTATGTTTAACCTAGATAATATGATAATGAAAAGGTTCAATGCATTGAGAACTACATGTCCTACAAAAAGAGCCATTATTGAGGATGCCCAAGAGAAATGGAACAATTATATACAAAAATGTGAAAAAGTGATTCTTCAAGTGCCTTGTAAACAGTCAAGAGAAAAACAAGAATTGAAGCGGATAATCATGAATATAAAAATTAACTACTTACAATTAGATTATTCAAATACCGACTTACTTACATCATTTAAAACGCAAACAAAGAAAAGAATGTTGGACGCAGAAAGGAAAGGACGGCAAGGAAGATAGGTTCATCGACTTATGCCGTAATATGCTAAAGTGGGATGACCATAAAAGCATAACCAACCTTGGATATACTTGTCCTCATTTTGAGATGGAACAAAGTTTGGCAGATGCGTCTGCCTAATTTACACACCGAATAGTTCAAGATATATTTATCCTTAAATCCGCACTACTATAGTCAACTATTTTTATAACATCCTGGGCAACAAAAAGTTGCCCAGGATTTTGCCATGTCGGGGATTTCACCTAATTTAGTGGTGCAAAAAAACTGAGAGAAATCTCATCGACAAGACAAATAAGATATGGCAAAGGTACAAATAAAAAATGAGAAAATCACGCCTTTCGGTGGAATTTATTTCGTGACCAAGCAGTTTAAGCCCATCGAGCGCGTGATAGATGAGTATCTTGGTCGCCGCTGCGTGTCGGTGGGCTACCAATACGGCGAGATTGTGC
>CAMVDK010000024.1 GCA_947166165.1 uncultured Porphyromonadaceae bacterium | reverse complement strand
CAAGGCGGCCAAAACCATTCATTACTTTTTTGCAATTTATAGAACCCACCTTTAGCAATTTATAGAACCCACCTTAACTTTAATACTCTTCTTCGTCGAAGAGGAAGTCCTCGTCGCTGCGTGGGTAGTCCTCCCAGATGTCTTCGATCGACTCGTAGGTCTCGCCTTCGTCTTCGATTTCCTGAAGGTTCTCGATCACCTCGAGTGGCGCACCATTGCGCACCGCATAGTCGATGAGCTCGTCTTTGGTGGCAGGCCATGGCGCATCTTCCAGTTTTGTAGCCAGTTCCAGTGTCCAATACATAGTATAGTGCGTTTAGTTGTTTAATGATGTTTCAAAAAAGTGCGCAAAGGTAATGCATTTGTTTGGAACGTCAAGCATTTTTGTCCCAATAATTTTCTTCGAATTGATTGTGGATATTGTTAAATCTTGCTAACACGAAGAAGAAGTCGCTCAGCCGGTTCACGTATTTGAGCGCGATGGGGTTGACGGGAGCGGTGTGGGCCAGTGCCACGATGCGCCGCTCGGCGCGCCGGGCCACGGTGCGGCAGATGTCGCACTGGGCGCTCAGGCGGCTGCCGCCGGGCAGGATGAAGCCGCGCAGCGGTGGCAGCTCTTCGTCCATCTCGTCGATGGCGCGCTCCAGCGTTGCCACGTCGCTCTCGGTGAGGCCGTAGACGGGCGTCTGCTCGTCGGCATTCTCGGTGGCCAGATAGGCTCCGAGGTTGAACAGCTTGTTCATCACGGTGTGAATCACGTCGCCCATGCCCGTGTCGCCTAGCTTCACGTTGTGGGCTAGCAGGCCGATGTGGGCGTTCAGCTCGTCGATGGTGCCGTAGGCTTCGACGCGCACGTCGTCTTTGCTGACGCGCTTGCCGCCCACCAGGGCGGTGGTGCCGCTGTCGCCGGTAAGGGTGTAACCTTTGCTTTTCATTTCTATTCAGTGTTTTGTCGGTTAGTTGGTGATGTTTGTTGCCGGCGGATGAGGCCGTCATTTAGTCTGGAATTGTGGCTGCAAGCCACTTCCCCTATTTGACAAGTGAAACGCGTGATGGTTTAAGCGTTGCTGTCGGAGGGTGCGGGCGCGGTGAGCCGGTCCAGCGTGTGGAGCAGCTGCTCGGTGCTTGAGGCCACGGCCATGGCGGCCAGGTGGCGCTTGCCGGCGAAGGGCGAGCCGGCCAGCCACCGCAGCTGGGCGAGGGTGGCGTCGTACATGCCCTCGTAGTTTGCAACAACTATGCCAACGCCCTCGCGCTTGTCCACCACCCACTGCGACAGGGCGGCCATCCACTCGTCGATGGTGCCCAGGCCACCGGGCAGCACCACGTGCAGGTCGCTGATGAGGTACATGCGCGACTTGCGCTCGCTCAGGTCGCCGGTGGTGAGCAGGCGGTCCACCAGGCGGTCGGCCTTCGAGGCGAAATTGCGCGTGATCACGCCCACCACCTCGCCGCCGCTGTCGTGGCACGACTTGGCCACCACGTGCATCAGTCCGGCGTCCACTCCGCCGTAGACGAGCGTGTGGCCGCCTGCGCCTATCCAGTGGCCCACCGCGCGGGCCAGGTCGATGTAGCGCTGCTCCAGGCCATGCTTACTGCTGCAATATACGGCGATGTTCATAGTTCGTTCTCGTTGATGATGTGTTTCACTTCCTTGAAGGCGTAGTGGTGTACGGAGCCGTCGTCCCTGTGCCGCAGGGCGAGCATGCCGTCGGGGGCCACATCGGCAATGGTGGCCATCAGGCGCGTGCCGTCGGGCAGCGCGAAGGGGTGCTCGCGGCCGTCGTTGCGGTACAGCCGCTCCAGATAGCGGTGGTGAAGCGCTGCGCGCTGGTCGGCACTGCCAAAGTGGCAGTAGTCAGCAATCCGCTGGCACACCTGCCGCAGCAGCGCCTCGAGGTCGTGCTCGCGGCCTGTGATTTGGGCCACCGACACGGGGTTGGGGGCATCGCTCACAAACTTGAGCTGGTTCACGTTCAGCCCCACGCCCACAATGCTGTGTGCGATTGCCTGCCCTTGCAGCGAGTGCTCGATCAGGATGCCGCACAGCTTGCCGTCGCCGCAGTAGATGTCGTTGGGCCACTTCACGGCAGCGTCCACGCCCAGGGTGGCCACCACGTCGGCAATGGCCAGCGTCACGGCCTCGCTGAGCAGGAATTGCTCGCGCACGGCCACATCGGGGTGCTTGAGCAGCATCGAGAAGGTGAGGTTCTTGCCCGGCTCGGCCTCCCAGGAGTTGCCCTTCTGGCCGCGCCCGGCGGTCTGGTGGTGGGTGTAGACCACGGTGGCGTCGGGCAGCGTGGCCGCCAGGCGCGAGAGGTAGGTGTTGGTCGACGCCGTTTCGCGAATGTGCAGGTAATGGGGCATACAGGGCGGGGGATTGGGGGGGCGGTTACTCGGGGAAGGTGACGCGCATCAGGCGCGAGCCGTCGGCCTCGTCGACGCTCAGGTCGACGCGCACGGTGTCGTCGGGAAGCAGGTCGGCGATGCGCTCGGGCCACTCAATCAGGCACAGCGCGCCGCAGTCGAAGTAGTCCTCCATCCCCAGGTCTTCGGCCTCGGCCTCGTTCTCCAGGCGATAGCAGTCGAAGTGATAGATCAGCTCGGCCGTGGTGTCGCTGCGATACTCGTTGATGATGGCAAACGACGGCGAGCTCGTCGGGTCGCTCACCACGCCCAGCTCGCGGCACAGGGCGTTGATGAATGTGGTTTTGCCGGCGCCCATGGCACCGTAGAAGGCAAACACGGTGTAGTCGCCCATCTCGCCCATCAGCTGCCGGGCGGCTGCGGGCAGCGCTTCCACGCTGGGAATGCTGATTTCGATTGTTCGTGACATGATTCTGATGTGATGAAGTATAGATGTACGTTGACCGCTGCCGGCCGCGCGACGAATGCCGTGCCGGGGCAGCGCATGCGGCTTTTGCCACTGCAAATTTAGCGGATATTTGCGGCACAGGCAAGTTTTCTGGCCGAAAAAAGCGTCCCCGCCGCCCGACGTGCCAGAGGCGGGTGTGAGTTAACGCCCACATTTTTAACGCTCTTTTTTATGTTTTCTCATTTTATTGTATTAATTTTGCAGCCTGAACCGTAGCGACACTAGATTGCGAAACAATTTGATATCAACCCTTTTATTAATTAACTAATCCTGATTCAATTATGAAGAAAATTCTTTCTCTGTTGATGATGGCCGTGCTCACGACTGCAGCGTGGGCCGGCACGGTGACCTTCGACCTCACCACAGGCTTCAGCAATGGCGAAGAGGTGAGCACCATCGAGAAAAACGGCGTTACGCTCACCTTTGACAAGGGCACCAACAGCAACACCCCCAAGTGGTACAGCAACGGCACGGCCGTGCGTCTGTACGGTGGCGGCACGCTCAACGTGAGCGCCTCAGCCACGATCTCGAAAATCGAGTTCAACATCACCCAAGGCGACCAGCTCAGCGCCGACGCCGGCACCTATGAGAGCGGCGTGTGGACCGGCGAGGCCACCAGCGTGACCTTCACCCAGGGCGGCACCTCCGGACACGTGCGCTTCCAGGGCATCACTGTCACCATCGACGCCGAAGTGCAGGGTGTGGCCACCCCGGTGATCACGCTCGACCCCGCCGAGGGCCCGTACTACGAGGGCGATGAGGTGAACGTGGGCATCACCTGCGCCACCGAAGGCGCCACCATCTACTACGCGCTCAACGACGGCGACTGGACCGAGGGCGACAACTTCGACCTCACCGAATCCGCCACCATCAAGGCCAAGGCCGTGCTGGGCGAGGAGGAGAGCGATGTGGCCACCAAGGTCGTGACCTTCCTGCCCGCAGCCACCACAGTGAGCACTGTGGCCGAGTTCAACGCGCTGCAGGACGACACCGAGCTGACCTTCAACGGCACGCTCACCGTGCTGGGCCAGACCGGCAAGTACCTCTATGCCCAGGACGCCAACAACGGTATCCTCATCTTCGGCACCATCGACCAGACCTACCAGATGGGCGACCAGATTCCCGCAGGCTTCACCGGTAAGAAGACCACCTACAAGGGCGCTCCCGAGATGACCAACCCCGCCGGCCTGGCAGCAGCCACCGCCAATGCGGCACCCACCGCCATCGAGCTGACCGTGGATCAGGTGGACCTCAGCAACTTCGGCCGCTACGCCGTGATTCGCGGTGCCTCCGTCATGGATAACTACATCGTGGTGGGCAGCGACAGCGTGGCTCTGTACACCGACCGCTTCGGCGTCACCGCTCCCGCCACGGGCAGCGTGTTCGACATCTACGGAATCGTGAGCTACTTCAACGGCAACCAGTTCATGCCGCTCGAGTTTGTCGACGTCACCCCCGCCGAGCAACTCACGGTGGCCATCACGCCCGCCGGCGGCGACTACGACGGCCCCGTGACCGTGACCATCGCCTGCAACAACCCCGACGCCATCGTCACCTACGCCATCAACAACGGCGACGATGTGGACTACACCGAGCCCTTCACCCTCTATGAGAATGCCACCGTCACGGCCTACGCCACCGACGGCGACCAGCTTGTAGAGGCTTCGGCCACCTACAACATCACCCTGCCCGCCATCACCGCCACCTTCACTCCCGAAGCCGGCACCTACTACACCGCCCAGAACGTGAAGGTCGCCATCGAGAACACCTATGGCGAGACCATCGTGGCCTACTACCTGAATGGCGAAGAAGTGGAATATGACGCCGAGAACGGCATCGCCGTGACCGAGAGCGCCACCATCAAGGTCGAGGTCATGGACGAGCACCACGCCGATGTGGCCGAGTTCACCGCCGACTATGTGATTAGCCTGCCCGAGCCCCTGCCCGCCAGCGGCACCGCCACCATCGTGTTTGCCGACTACGAAACCGACAGCAACGTCGAGATGAGCAGCGACGACGTGATGGCCTACATCACCGAGGGCGCACAGTATGTGGCCGGCGCCACCGACATCGTCAAGGCTTACAAGGGCCTGACCGGCATCAAGTTCAGCTCCAGCAAGGCCAACGGCACGATGACGCTCAACTTCATCGAAGCCTTCCCCAACGTGAAGACCGTGGAAGTCGAGGCCGAGAACTGGCACAACGCCACCACCGGAGTGTATGACGTGGCCTACATGAACGGCGTGGCCCTGGCCGACTCGATGGCCACCTACACCATCGCCGAGAACCTTGAGGAGCCTCTGGCAAGCCTCACGCTCACCGCCACCAAGCGCGCCTATGTGAAGAGCATCACCATCACCTGGGGCGACAGCCAGCCTGCCATCATCGGCGACCTGAACAACGACGGCACCGTCGACGTGATCGACGTCAACCTGTGCGTCAACGCCATCCTCAACGACGGCACCGCCTCCGGCATCATCGGCAATCCCGATGTGAACGGCGACAACAATGTCGACGTGCTCGACATCAACGCGCTCATCAACATCATCCTCGAGAAGTAAATCAAGCTGGCCCCGCCAGCAGACACACCTCAAGCGACCCGGAGGCCAGGCCTTCGGGTCGCTTTTCGCCAGGGCGGGTCAATGGGGGTCAGAAGAACACCCTCAACACGTTGTGCAGGATGTCGTTGATGAACCCGGGGAAGACCCAGAAAAACAGGATGATGAGAATGAAGCCAATCGTGCCGCAGGTTTTGATAAACTGGTCGGACGGTTTTCGGCCGGTGGCTATCTCGTAGCAGGCAAAGATGATGGCGCCGCCGTCGAGGGGATAGATGGGCAGGATGTTGAGCACGGCCAGAATCAGCGACAGCGACATCGGGGCCCACCAGTATTGCTCCCAACTGTACGGGATGAACGGGAAAGCGAGATACATGATGAAAAACGTGGCGATGTTGAACAGCACGCCACCCGCCGAGATGAGCAGCCGCTGCCAGGCCGGCTTGTCGTCGAAATAGGGCGAGGCGGCCGCCTCTTCGTCGTCGAGGACAAGCTCTTCGGCCTCGGCCTCGGCTCCTTCGGCTTCTTGAGTCTGACGCGATTTGAACAAGGTGAAGCCTCCCAGGGGCAGCGTGCCCAGGCTCCAGGTGATGTCGCGCCACCGGCTGCCGCCGGCCACCTGCTTGGGCTTGTAGCTCACAAAGCAGAGCAGGAAAACCTGCATCTCTGTGATGAAGCAGCCAAATTTCTTGCCCATAACCACATGGCCCAGCTCATGGATGATGACCACCAAGGCCAGCGCCAGCATGGAAGTCCAGCTCCGGTAAAACCAAAAATAGCAAAGCGCCGCACCGATAAGCAGCTGAATCCAATGAAACTTCAGCCCTTCGTCGGATGGGGTCTGCGCCTCTACGCCATCGATGGATGGGGTAGGTGTCTCTTCCACTGCGGGAAGCTGATCAATCTCGTTCTCGTTCATATTCAGAAAGTTGTTTTTTATGGTATTAGGAAATTCATACCATTTCCAGCACGCATCGCATGGCGATGTGGTGGTTTCCCATGATATTTGTCGAGTGGCACTCACTTGATGGTATGCAAAAACCATGCCAAGCTTCATGAAAATGGGCGGGGCCGAGTCATGGTTGTCGGTCCCGCCCGTCAGGTGGGTTCGGTTTTACTCCGTCAGGCCGGTGGCTTGGCGATCAGTAGCCGAAGATGTCTTCGAGGGTGAGACGGCGGACGGGGGCAATCTTCTCGAGGGCGTTCATGTCGAGGTCGGCCTCGTTGCCGAGGATGATGTAGCGGTAGGGCCTGTGGGCCATGGTCTGCTGCTCGAAGTCGACGATGTCCTGCATGGTGAGGCGTTGCAGCCCCTCGTAGATGATTTTGTTCAATTCACAGTCAATGCCCAGCTGGCGTGCGTTGTAGTAAGCGTTGAGCACTCCGCCGCGCACGGTGCGACGGCTGGCGAGCTTCTTGGTCAGCGCGTCTTTGGCGAGCTGGAATGCGCCTTCCGATTGCGGAATGGTGTCGATGAGGTGGTTGAACTCACGCACGCAGTCCATCATCTTGTCGTTTTGCGTGATGATGTAGGTGTAGGCATACTCGCCGTGCGTCTTGGGGCGTGAGGGCTGCTGGTAGCGTGCGGCTGCCGAGTAGGCCAGACCGCGCGTCTCGCGCAACTCTTGGAACACGATGCTGTTCATGCTGCCGCCGAAGTATTCGTTGAACAGTGAGATGACTGCTGCACGGTCGGGGCTCCAGCGCTGGCCGTGGTTGTTGCCCTGCACGAGGTAGATGTTCTTGGCGTCGTAGGGGGCGAGCAGGATTTCGGTGGCTGGGGTGAGCGTCTCGATGTAGTCCTGTCCCACCGGCACGTCGGCCAGCTTTTTGGGTGTCTTGTGGAGGGCGGTCAGCGTTTTGTCGAGTTCGGCCTGCGTCATGGGGCCATAGTAGAACACCGTGTGCTTGATGCCCCGCAGATTCTTCACCAGGCCGACAAGTTCGGCCGGATTGGCACCACGCAATTCGGCGGCGCTCATGATGTTGGTCTGCGAGTTGCGCGGGCCGTAGAGGCCGTATTCCATCAAGGCTCCGAAGCATGACTCTTGATTGGTCTTGGCATCGGCGCGCGACTTGAGCACGGCCTCGACCATCGACTTGTAGGCCTCGTTGTCGACTTTGGGCGAGGTCATGAGCTGCTCCACCAGTTCGACGGCCTTGGCCATGTTCTCGCCCAGACCCGAGACGGTGATGTAGAGGTCGTTGTCGTAGGCGGTGAAGCTGTAGTCGCAAGCCAGCTTGTACATCTGCTGCTTGAATTGCTGCAGCGGCAGGCTGTTGGTGCCCAGGTAGTCCATGTAGTTGAAGGCCGTGCCATAGCGGTTGTCGGCGGTGAGGCCGAACTCATAGTGGAAGTTGAGCGAGAACAGGTCGTCCTGCGTGTTCTGCTTGTAGAGCAGCGGCAGTCCGGCCTTGGTGGTGGTCACGGTCATCTCCTTGCTGAAGTCGACCCATTGCGGCTGGATGGGTGTCACCGTCTCGGCCATGATGTTGCGCACAAAGTCGCTCTGCATGTCGCGGTTGGCGGGGATGGGCGTGATTTCGGGCTTCTCGATTTTCTTGAGCGAGGTGTCCTCGCCCATGCGCTTGTACACGCACACATAGCCGTCGCCCAGGTGTCGCTGTGCGAAGTCGACGATTTGCTGCTTGGTCATGCCCGAGAGGCGGTCGAGCTTGCGCACCTCCTGCCCCCAGTCGCGGCCGTTGATGAAGGCGTCCACCATCTGGCTGGTGCGCGAGCGGTTGTTGTCGAGGCCCTGCAGATACTGGCGTTTGCGGTTGTTGACCACGCTCACGAGCAGGTCGTCGTCAAACTGCCCCTGGCGCAGTTTAGCCACCTCGCCGAGAATCAGGTCGCGGGCCTGTTCGAGCGTCTGCCCCTCGATGGGCATGCCTGCGGCCACCAGCAGCGAGTAGTCGGTCATCTGGTCGGGATAGCAGGCACAGCCCAGCACTTTGTGCGGCTGGTTCAGGTTCAAGTCCATGAGTCCGGCGGTGCCGTTGCTGAGCATGTCGGCGATGACCTCGATGGTGTCGTTCTGCAGCGAGCGGCCGCCGTCGAAGCGCCAGGCAATCATCAGTTGTTCGGCTTCCTGACCGAGCACAGTGGTGTCGACGGGAGCGGTGAGCGGCTTGAGGGGAGCGAACTCGGGCCGCGACAGCGATGGGTTGGGCTTCCACTGGCCAAAGTAGCGGTTGAGGATGGCAATCACCTCGGTGGGGTTCATGTCGCCCGCCATGCAGATGGCCACATTGTTGGGGCAATAATAGTTGTTGTAATAGTTCTTGATGTTGACAATCGAGGGATTCTTCAAGTGATCCTGCGTGCCGATGGTGGTCTGCGTGCCGTAGGGGTGGCCAGGGAACACCTTGGCATAGAGGGCCTCGTAGACCTTCCAGTCGTCCTTGGCCATGGAGATGTTCTTCTCCTCGTAGACGGCCTCCAGCTCGGTGTGGAACCCGCGGATGACCATGTTCTGGAACCGGTCGGCCTGGATGCGCGCCCAGCGGTCCACCTCGTTGGCGGGGATGTCCTCGGTGTAGCAGGTGACGTCGGTGCTGGTGTAGGCGTTGGTGCCTATGGCTCCGATGCCGGCCATGAGTTTGTCGTACTCGTTGGGGATGTTGTACTGCGCGGCGAGTTGCGAGATGCTGTCGATTTCGTGGTAGAGCCGCTTGCGCGTGGCCGGGTCGGTCACCTGGCGGTAGTGCTCGTAGCGCGTCTGGATGGTGTCGAGCAGCGGGGCCTCGGCCACGGCGTTGCTGGTGCCGTACTGCCGGGTGCCCTTGAACATGAGGTGCTCTAGGTAGTGCGCCAGTCCGGTGGTCTCGGCCGGGTCGTTGCGCGAGCCGGTGCGCACGGCGATAAGCGCCGAGATGCGCGGACTCTGGTTGTTGACACTCAGAAACACTTTCAGGCCATTGTCGAGCGTGTAGCACTGGGTGGCCATCGGGTCGCCGGCATAGGTGACCGGCGTGGGCAGCTGCCCGTGGGCCGTGAGCGCCATCAGCGCCACAGCCGAGAGTAGGATCGTTTTTAAGGTTCTCATTTGTGTTGGTTGGTTGTTGGTTTGTTATTGGGTTGATTGAGTAGGCTGTACGGTTCCCAAATCCACCACTTTGGGCGTGTGTCCGGGGAGGAGGTAGACGAGGTGCTGCTCGACGCTGGTGCCGGTGATGTCGGCCAGCAGGTCGGCGTAGTTGCGCACCTGTGAGGCATAGCCGGGCTGCTCGACGCCGAACTTGTAGTCGATCACCACGAGCGTGCCGTCGGGGCGGCGCACCACGCGGTCGGGGCGGTACACCACGCGGTCGGGGCGTTTGGTGTCGTCGGGGCGGCGTTTGGTGTCGTCGAGAAGCACCACCAGGTTGCGCTCGTTGTAGACGGTGGCGTCGTCGGCATACCACGGCGCGGTGGCACTGTCGGTGAACAGGTGGTGGAGCGCCTGCTCGAACTGCTGCTGCGTCCATGCGCCGGTGAACACGCCCCTCCGCCGTCCGCGTTCCACCGCCCTGCGGGCGTCGCGCTGGTAGCGGATGCGCCCCATCAGGTTGTGCAGCTGCAGGCCCTGGTCTTTCTGCGTGGTGGTGTCGTGGGGCAGTTTCACCTGCACCACGCCGGGCGACGGGGTCACGTAGTAGGGCGGCATTTCGAGCGTTTCCGACTTGCTGGCCGACTTCTTGGGCGGCACGGGGCTGCCCATCTGCCAGCCTCGGCCCTCGAAGTCGGTGGCTCCCGCCACTTGGGGCATGAGCAGCATGAGCAGCTCGTCGATGTGCTCGATGGAACTGGAGCGGTTTGGGTTAGCCTTGAAGGCGAAAATGTGCAGTTCGTTGCGCGGGCGCGTGAAGGCGACATAAGTCTTGTTCAGGTTGTCGATGAGCGCGTCGTCGGTCTGCCGCTTGATGAGGCGCTTGAACATGCCCTCGCGCTCGGCCAGGTAGTTGGCCTTGCTCTTGTCGATGGGCAGCAGCGGCGGCAGCAGGTCGGGCGTGAAATTCACACCGGGCACTCCCGACAGCAGCGCGTCGCATCCCTCGCTAGTCCACTCTGTGTCTTGCAGCCAGTATTGCTTGTCGCTGCTGTTGTCGCTCACGTCCCAGCAGGCGTAGGGGATGATGACGCAATCGAATTCGAGCCCTTTCGACTTGTGGATGGTGAGCACGGTGATGGCGTCCTCGCCGGTGGCCGAGGCCATGGTGAGCTTGTCGCACTTCTGGTCCCAGAATCGGAGAAATTCGCGCACGGTTCCGCCGCTACGGTTTACAAAGTCGGCCACCATGCTCTGGAAAGCGAGCAGATAGGCCGTCTCGCGCTGGTGGCTGCCATCGGCCAAAATCACTCGCTCGATGATGCACTCCACGATGGTGGTGAGCGTGAGCAGGTGGGTGCGCGGGTCGGGCAGCAGCTCGCCGAGCTCCTGTGCATAGGCTTTGAGCTTCTCGTCGCGGCTGCGGCCCACCTGCGAGTCGTGGCCCTTGAAGCATTCGTCCAGGATTCGTCCGGCCTCGGCGGCCTCGGTGTCGCCTTGCCGGGCAATTTTGGCCACAAAGTCGGCCAGCACGTGGAGGTAGCGTTGGTCGCTGAGCCGTTTCTTGGCGATGCGCTGCGCCATGTCGTCGTCCCCACAAGCGGAGCTGGTGGTGATGGCATCGTCGGCATCGCTGTCGTCGACATGATACTGCACCATGTCGATAAATCGAAGCATGCTCACGATGCGCCGCACCGAGGGCGAGTTGGACAGCTGCATGGCCTCGTCGCTGGTCACGCGGATGAGCTGGTCGGGGTTGGCGGCGTTTTCCTTGTTGTGCTCGAGTATGCGCTGCACCACGTTCACGCCCTCGCTGTTGCGGTTGACCAGTATGCCCATCTGGCTCCAGGCGAATCGCTTGTGCAGCTCGAGCAGGTAGGCCGGCAGCTCTTCGAGCATCAGCTCGGTGGTGAGCGGATCGCCGCCGGCCGCTTTGGTGAGCACGCGCACGCAGCCTTCGGGATACGGCTCGCCGCTGTCCGCATCGACACCCAGCTTGTGGATGATTTGCTGGTAGTCGGACGGCTGGCCGGAGGGGATGAAGGTGCGGTAGACCACGCTCTGCTCGCGAGGCACCGTGTCTTTGCCCACATAGTGCTCGACCAGCTGCTCAAAGAGCAGGTTGTTGAACGTGACCACCTGCTTCAGGCTGCGGAAGTTGGTGGGCAGGTTGCTCAGCCTCAGCCCCTTTCGGGCGAAGTCGGTGTTCACATGGTCGCGAAAGAGCGTGGGGTCGGCGTTGCGGAAACGGTAGATGGACTGCTTGGAGTCGCCGATGAGCAGGCTGAACGCATTGGAACGCGCGTGCGACAGGCTCTCGTAGAGCAGCGGGAGGAAGTTCTCGTATTGCTTGTGGCTCGTGTCCTGGAACTCGTCGATCATGAAGTGGTTGATCCAGGTGCCCACGCGCTCGTAGATGAATGGCACCGCGTTGTCGCCGCGCACCAGCAGGTTGATCAGGTCGTTGGTGTCGGCGATGAGCACCACGTTGTTGTCCTTGCGATACTGCTCGAGCTTGAGGTCGATTTCGCCCAGCAGCCCCAGCAGCCCCACACTGCTGATCATGCTCTCGAGCAGCTGCCATCGGTCGTAGCAGACAATCAGCTCGTTCACCAGTCGCACAATCTCGGTTTTGGCCTCGTCGTCTGGCACGCGGTTCTTTTTGAAACATTTGCTTATCGTCATGTCGCCGACTTTGAAAATGGCGCCATCGTGCTTATCCATCGAGCTGTTCTCCTTCCCTTCCTTCATCTTGTTGGCCAGGATGAACGATTTGAGCGGCTGATTGCCGTTCAGGTCGTCGTCGGTGATGCCGTGGCGAGCCATGACGTCGCGGAAGGCGGTCAGGAAGTGGGTGGTGTAGCGCTCCTTGTAGTAGTCGCGTGCATGGGTCAGGCACTGCTTGAATCGGTGTATCTTGCTCAGGTCGCTGCGCTGGTTGCCGTAGGAGTCGGTTCGCGACAGGTAGTTGCGGATGTCGGCCATCCGCGAGCGGAACAACTCGTCTTCCATCTTCTTGGCCAGGTCCACCAGCCGCTCGTCGGCATAGAAGTTCCATCGCATGTCCTGCTCCACGTTGCTGCTGATGAAGTCGCGCACCCATGCCTCCACGGTGGTGCGTTTGTCGTTGCCGGAGGCTGTGTCCATGCGGCTGGCGTCGTTGCCCAGGCTGGTGAGGAAGGCGTTCACAGCGCTGCGCACGGCAAAGTCGCCGTCGACCTGAATCTCGTAGTTGTAGTCGCGGTCGAGCTCGCGCGCAAAGTTGCGCATCACCTTTTGGAAAAAAGAGTCGATGGTGCTCACGTTCATCGATGAGTAGTTCATCAGGATGGACGTGAGCGCGCTCTGGGCCGCCTGCTTCATGCCCGCGAATGCCTCGGTGGTGCAGTATTTCTTGAAGTAGGAGTGGTATTTGCTCTGCTCCGGGTCGGTGGCCAGCTGGTGGAGCTCGGCCACGATGCGGTGCTTCATCTCGTCGGTGGCCTTGTTGGTGAAGGTGATGGCCAGGATGTGGTGGTGATAGTCGCCGGTCTTGCGCAGGTGCAGCAGGCCGTCGGCACCAGGCTCGAAGAGCAGCAGCTCGATGTAGAGGCGCGACAGGGTGTAGGTCTTTCCCGAGCCTGCCGAGGCCTTGATGACCAGCAGCCCGCCGTCGAGCGTGCTCCGCTCGCGCTCATCGCTTTGTTGAATGCGTTTCAGTTCGTCTTGTGTCATTTTACCTTGAATCCTTTTTGGCGCAGGTGGGTGATCACCTTGTCGCGCTGGTCGCCTTGAATGAGAATCTCGCCCCCGCGTGCCGAGCCGCCCACGCCGCAGAGCTGCTTGAGCTCGCGAGCCAGGTCGAGTAGGGCAGCGTCGTCGCACACCAGGTCGGTGACCAGTGTGGCCTGCTTGCCGTGCCTTCCCTTGCGGTCGAGCATCACGTGCACCACCTGCTGGTGCTGCTGCGCGGCGGCGTCGCCGGCCTCGGCAGGCGCGTCGGTGGCGGCGGCCGGCTCGCTGTCGGCCGTCACGGGCACGCCGAAGGCCGCACCCAGTTTTTCTTTCCAGTCCATCATCGCTCAATAATAATTTTCGGTAAAGGTAGGCATTTTCGCCCGATTTGGCAAAGTTTTTGCAATAAAGTGAAGAAAATCGGCCAAAAATTGCGGCTGTTCCAAAAATTAGCCGTACATTTGCAGCCTGATTTCACTACTACAAACAACTAATTATTCATTCACACATTTTTTATCTACTATTATGGCATACGTAATTTCTGACTCCTGCATCGCATGTGGAACCTGCCAGTCGGTTTGCCCGACGGGTGCTATCAGCGAAGGTGACATCTACAAGATTGACCCCGACACCTGCATCGACTGCGGTACTTGCGCCGATTCGTGCCCCAACGACGCCATCGCTCCGGGTGCCTGATCAGCGATAGACAGACGAAAACAATCCGCGGGGGTTGTCCGTGGCCATTCAAGCAGGCCGGACAGCCCCCTCGCTGTGTGCGTGCTCAGCCAGGGCGCGCTTCACTTGTAGGTGCGCGTGATGGTCATCTCGGGTTTGCCGTCGCAGGTGATTTCCACACTGGTGATGCGCCCGTGGGTGTCGATTTTGTAGTTGAATTTGCGCTCGTGGCTTGGAGCCTGGTCGGTCACCTCGCTGATGCCGATCAGGTATTTTTTGAACGTCGCGCTGTCGTAGTCATAGTAATAGCGCAGCACGCGCCCTTGCGTCTCCTCGCGGATGATGTAGCCGTCGTTGTAGACCAGCACGCGGCGCAGGTCGCCGTCGGTCACCGTCAGGCGTTGCAGCGCGCCCTTGTCGTTGTAGGTGTAGACCCACTTGTGCTTGCGCGTGCTGCCGTCGCTGGTCAGGATTTCCAGCTTGTCGCTAGCGTTGTAGAACGGCTCATACTCCACCGTGCCGGCGCCCTTGCGTGTGGCCGACTTGAGCGTGTAGCCATGCAGGTTGTCGTAGCTGTAGGTGTAGGTGGTCGTCACCACGTTGCCCTTCGAGCCGGTCACCTGGCTCTCGGTGAGCAGACCCTGGGCGTTGAACACATACACGTTGGTGCGCGGCTTGCTGCCGTCGGCAAAGGTGATGCGCTCGGTCACGCGGCCCGTGCAGCCGTTGAAGCCCACGTCCATGTGCTCGAAGCGGTAGCTGTGGGTGGGGTTGTTCACCAGGTTGGCATAGAAAAGCCTGATGCGCGGTTCCTGGGCCGGCTCCTCGTCGATGTAGGTGACCAGGCGCTCCAGCGTCACGTCGCGGTTGCAATAGCTGTTCACAATGGCCGCGTCGCGGTACTTGCGGGCCTGCTCGATGAAGAACGACTCGGGATAGTTGTTGATGAAGATTTCCCAGCCGTCGACGGTGTTCAGCGCCTTGGCCTGCGCGTAGGCCTCGCGCTCCAGGCTCCGCTCGGCAGGCGTTTGGGGCTGCTGTTGCGCCACGGCGGGCAGAGCTGCGGCCAGCAGCAGCGACAATGTTGTCAATAGCGATTTCATTCGGTGTCTGTTTTTTGAATCAATATGGGCGTGTGTCATCATTTCGGGGTGCAAAGTTACGAAAACTCGCCCGAAGCGCAATGGCTTGTGTCAATCTTTTGACACCTTTTTTCGGCCTTGACGTTTTTTCACGCGGCAATCAATCTTGATTTGCAAAAATATGCTTAACTTTGCAGCCAAACTTTATCAAACCCTTATTTAACCCTTTTAACCCCATTACATTATGAAGAAATCCTTATTCCTACTGCTGGCTGCCGCCGCGATCACCGCGCAGGCGCAGACCACCTTCACCGCCGGAGTGCTGAACTACACCGTCACCGGCCCCGACCGCGTCGAAGTGAGCGGACTGGCCGACAATTCGGTCACCGTGCTCGACATCCCCGCCACTGTTGACAACGGGGGCGTGACCTACAACGTCACCGCCATCGGCGACCAGGCCTTCCGCTGGGCAGGCATCAAGAACGTTACCCTGCCCTCGAGCATCGACTCCATCAAGCACGGAGGCTTCAACGGCAGCGACCTGGTGAGCATCACGCTCAACGACGGGTTGCGCTACATCGGCGACTACTCCCTGGCATGCAAGCAACTCACCGTGGTCGACGTACCCGCCACCGTCGAGGTGATCGACAACAACGCATTCTTCTCGGCCACCAATCTGAGCCAGGTCACCCTGCACGAGGGCCTGAAGAAGATTGGCAACAGCGTGTTCTACAACAGCGGACTGACGCGCATCGAGGTGCCCTCCACGGTCGACACCATCGGCAACACCGCGTTTCTGTACTGCCGCAAGCTGGTGAGCGCCACCATCGCCGAAGGCTCGCTGCGCTATCTGGGCGACGGCGCCTTCAATGGTTGCACACTGCTTGAGAGCGTACAGCTGCCCAGCACGCTCGAGAGCATCGGCATGGAGTGCTTCCTGGGCGACGTCAAGCTCGCCGAGATGAACATCCCGGCCAGTGTCAGCCACTTGGGCGAGAGCTTCATGGCCAAGACCGCTCTCGAGACCATCAACCTCGACCCCGCCAACCCCAACTTCAAGCTTGTTGACGGCGTGCTCTACAACACCGCTGGCAATGTGCTGATGGCTGTGCCCATGAAGGGTCTCACCACCTTCACCGTGCCCGATGGCGTGCAAGCCATCTACGGCGGTGCCTTCTGGGGCAGCCAGGTGGCTAACGTCACCCTGCCCGAGACTATGGTCGATATCGAGGACTTCGCCTTCTGCCAGAGTGCGCTGGCCAACATCAACCTGCCCGCTTCCATCATCTGGGTCGGCGAGCAGGCTTTCGCCGCCACTCAACTCACCGAGGTCACTCTGCCCGAGAACTTCCCCTACATCAACGACGGTGAGTTTGCCGGTTGCTCGCAACTAGCCACCGTCCACATCCCCTCGAGCGTGCTCGAAATCTACCCCCATGCCTTCCAGAACTGCAACAAGGCCACCTTCTACGCCCACGGCAGCAAGGCTCCGGTAATCATGGACTACTACGACGACTGGGATCATCCCCTCTACGGCACCGGCGGCACCATCTACGTGCCCAAGGGCGCAAAGAGCAACTATGTGCGTGAGTCGTGGGACGGCGAGCTCACCGTCATGGAGACCGAGCTGGCCACCCTTCTTCCCGTGAGCACCAATCCGGCCGAGGGTGACTTGCTGTTGGCGCAGGGCGACAAAGCCTCGCCGCAGTTCGCCTTCACATTTGCCGAGCCCGTGGAGCTTGTGAATGAGCACCCCATGGTGTTTGTGCGTAAAAACTCGGTCGTGTCGTCCGAAGCCATGCTTCCTTTCGAATCTTGGACTGCCACGCTGAGCGCCGATGCGCTCACGCTCACCGTGAGTCGCGATGCATCCTTTACTATCGAGGAGAACGTAGACTACTACTTCACCCTGCCCGAGGGCGTGGTGCGCAATGCTGCCGGTGAAATCAACGAGCACTTCGTGCTGATGCACCAATATGAAATGGGCACCGGTCCGTCGATTTGGGGCGACACCAATGCGGATGGCAAAGTAGACGTCGACGATGTGAACATCATCATCAATCTGATACTCGGCATCGAACCCAATCCGAACAATTATCCCTTTGCCGACGTAGATCTGAACGGCAAGGTGGATGTCGACGACCTGAACCACGTGATTAATATCATGCTGACCCAGTGAGTCGAGACGTGAAAGCCTATCGACAATAACGCGGCTTTGGCACCCGGGCCAAGCGCCCGGGTGCGAAGTCGTGGTTTTCATGCCCTCACAAGCAGGTTCCAATACTTGATGGATTGTCTAAAAAAACCTTTATTTATTTATTCTTTAAACTAACTGAAATTATGAAGAAAACTTTACTCGCAATGTTTGCGCTCGTGGCCGGCATGGCCAGCGCGCAGGTCAACTACACCGCCGTCGATCCCGCCGCCGAGACCGTGCTCCCCAAGGCTTATGGCGACTATGCCATGATGTCGTTCGACTTCACCTTCGACCAGCCCGTGACCGTGGGCGACCTGAGTGGCGTGAAACTCTATGAGATGAGCGAAGCCACCGCTGCCACCGAAGTGGCTCCCGACGACGACTGGCGCGCCACCGTCAGCGGCAACAAGGTCACCATCTGGGGCGCCGACTACGACGGCTTCACCTGCACCTTCGTTGCGAAGGACTGCGGCTACCAGCTCGTGATTCCCGCCGGCGTGTTCACCGCCGATGGCGCCACCAACGAGGAGTATGTGATCAACTACTACGGCCTCAACGCCCCCGAGGTGCCTGTCACCCCGATCGAACTCGTCAGCGTTGAGCCCGCCGAGGAGACCGTGCTCGGCGCCGAGACCGCCTATCCCCAGATGTCGTTCACGCTCAACTTCAACCAGCCTGTCGAGGTGGATGTGACCGGCGTCAAGCTTGTCAAGGAGACTCCCGAGGGTACCGAGGTCGCTCCCAGCGACGCCTGGAACGCCACCATGAGCAACAACAACGCCACTGTCCAGTTCTGGGGCGCTGACTACGACGGCTTTGTCGACTACTTTGCTGTCGAGGACTGCGACTACTACTTCGTAGTGCCCGCCGGCGCCATCAAGGCCGGCGACGCCGTGAACGAGGCCTTTGCCTTCCACTACTATGGCCTTGCCTTGCCCACCGCCATCAGCGACGTGAACACCGAAGCCACCATCGTGGGCCGCTACAATGTGAATGGCCAGCGCGTGGGCGCCAGCCAGCAGGGCATCCAGATTGTGAAGATGAGCGACGGCAGCACCCTCAAGGTGGTTGTCAAGTAAAAAAAGACACTGATGGTTGCCCACGGGCGGCCAATCCGCTTGAACCGCGGGTCGATGCGCAGTCACCGACCCGCTTTTTCGGATCAGCCAATTTGTCCAATAGCTGCGGCAAACGAAAAAAAGGGGCATAAAGTTTTGCCAATCGGCGAAGAGTTTGTATATTT
>CAMVDK010000023.1 GCA_947166165.1 uncultured Porphyromonadaceae bacterium | reverse complement strand
TGTGCGCTGGGAGCACCGCACCGCATTGCGCCGGCGCCCGGCCGGCGACATCTGGCAGGGACTGTGGGAACCCGTGCTCGTGGAGGGCGACCAGGCCGCTGCCGTCCAGGCTGCCGAGGCAATGGGCGGCGCTCTCACGGTGGTGCGCCGCGGCGTGCGACACGTGCTCACCCACCGCGTGATCGAGGCCGACTTCTATGTGCTGGATTGCACCGCCGAGCCTAAGCTGCCCGAGGGCTACCAGTGGGTGGACGAAGGCGACCTCGACCGCTATGCCGTGCCGCGACTGGTGGAACGGATGCTGGAATATATCCTTTGAGATTCAAAACCAAACGCTTAGCCCACAACTTCGACTTTGCTGCAAGTGTTGTCGTGCGAATCGCGCGTCACTTGAACCTGTGTGGGGATGCGCTCCTTGAGCACTTCCACATGACTGATGATGCCCACGCGGCGTCCGCCCATCTCGTGCAGGCGCGAGAGTGTGTCCATCACCATGTCGAGACAACCGGCGCTGAGCGTTCCGAAGCCTTCGTCGATGAAGAGTGTGTCGACCGAGAAGTCGCTGCCATTGATTTGCGCCAATGCCAGCGCCAGTGCGAGCGACACCATGAACGACTCGCCGCCCGAAAGAGTGGTCACCGCAGCCGGTGCCATGCCCGAGTCGCTCACCAGCAGCGTGAGGCTGCCGGCCTGACGGGTGAGTTGGAACCGGTTGCTGAACTGCTGCAGATAGAAGTTGGCATAATGCACCAGCTCGCCCAAGATGAGGCTCTGCGCAATTTTCTGGAATTTGGCGCCTGCGGCATCGCCCAGCTCGTTGTTTAACTGTTCCCACTGGTTCTTGGTCGCCTCCAGCTTGGCCACACGCTTGGCCACTTCGTCGAAGGTGTTCCGGTTGTCAGCATCTTGTTTGAGCTGTGCCTGCAGTTCCACTTGCCGCCGTTGTGCGTCGTTAAAATCAGTCTCGGCTTGCTGCTGTTGCTGGGTGAGCGCAGCGGGGTCGTCGATGTCGATGAGGCCGGCGCGCTTGTCCTGCAACTCGGCCAGGCTCTTGTCGAGTGCCTCGAGATTGCCACGAAGCGTGGCTTCGCGCTGGTCGCGCTGATGATGCCGGCCGCGGATGGCCTCAATCTGGCTTTCGGTCATAGCCGCCAGCTGGGCGATGCGCTCGCGGTCGAGCGCCAACTGCTCCACAAGACCGTCGAGCTGGTCGCTGAGCTTCCTGGCCTCGGCCTGCGTGCGGTTCAACTCGTCCACCCAAGTGCTCACCTTGTGGTCGAAGTCGCCCCATGCTTGAGCCGTGCGCTCGAAATTGGCATCGGCAGCCGGAAGCGCGGCATCGCCGAACCACTCAGGCTGCAGCTCAGCCACATGGCGCTTGGCGCGAGCCATGGCGTCGAGCAGTGGGCGCTGGGCAGCGAGTTGCATTCCGAGCCGCTCACGTTGTTGCTGTTGTTCGGCGAATTGCTTGGCTTGCCGCTTGAGCCAGCCGATGAACTCGTCTTTCTTCTCATACCAGCATTCGCGCCATTCGGGTCGTGTGACGGCTGCGGTGATGCGGTCACGGGCCTGTGACGCGTTGTCCTGCTCCTGCTCGATGAGATCGCGCTGGGATTTGATCGACGAGGTGAGCTCGTTGACCGCCTCTTTGGCCTTCTGCTGCGCCTTTCGGATGGTTTCGAGCTTGGTCAGCTCGTTGGCATGCTTGCCGCGCACGTCGTTCAATTCTTTTTCGAGTCGGGCACCCTCGGCGATTCGCGTTTCCAGTTTCTCTTTCTCCTGGTCGAGTTTCTGCACCTGGGCGTCGAGGTCGGCGGGCGTCACCTTGTCGTGATAGTCGAGCTGGGCGAGTTCAAAGGCCTTGCGGATGTCATTCAACTGGTCGTTGATTTCCGACTCCTGCCGGTTGATGCCGGTTTGTTGTTTTTGTGCATCGGTGCTGAGGCTGGCGATGCGCTGCTTGGCGGTTTGGACCTGGGTCTGCGCGCCGACGAGCGCCTGGTGGCAGTCATCGCAGTGCTTTTGGTCATCGTCGAGCAGGGCCTGCGTGCCTTCGGGGCTGAGGATGTGGTCGATGGCCGCGCCACACACCGGGCAAGTGTCGCCGGGCTGCAGCTTGGCGCGCATCTCGGTGGCCCAATCGTCAATTCGGGCTTTGGCCATCTCGAGGCGGTGGGAGGCTTGCTGCCATTGCGCTTGGGCGGTGCGCTCGGCCGCTTCGAGTTGCGGCAGGGTCTCGCTCAAGCGGTTCATCTCGTCGCGAGTCTGCTGCAAGGTGGCCTTGTCGGCTTCCAGGCGCGAACAACGCTCGATGTGGTTCTTCAGCTTCTCCTGTGCGGTTGTGGTGGCGCCTCTGCGCTCCACAAGCGCTTGATGCTCCTTGCGCAGCGCTTCGAGATGCAATTCTTCAACCGCCTGCTGGCGTTGTTCTGCATCGTTCTTCAAAGCCTTTAGTTGCTCGATGGCCTTCTGTTCGGCATCGGCTTGCTGGTTCAGCTCTTGCTGGGCCTGGGGCAGCCGAGCCACATCGACGGCAAGTTTCTTTTTGGAGTCTGCCAAGTTGCACTCTTTCGAGTCGAGTTGGTCGAGCTGGTCTAGCAAGGCATGCGCGCCGTTGGCGTACATGGCCGCATGCGTCTGCTCCTGCTCGAGCCATGTCTCGGTTGCTTCGAGCTGGTTATGGCTCTTCTTGTAGGCTTCGTTGCAGACCTCCAGTCCGCCAAGCATTTGGCTGCACGTCTGCCGCATATTCCCTTCGTCGGCGCGCAACTGGCCATGCCGCTGTTCGGCCTTGTGCTGCGCCTGCATCACCTCACGGGCGTCGGCAGTGGTGGCCCACTGCTGCAGGGTCACGTTTTCGGCCACATACGACTCGGTCTTGGCCTCAAGCCGGCAGGCTTCCAGGTCTTTGCCCACCGACTCGCGGTTGGCGTTCACATTAGCCATCCGCTTCAGCCAGTCGAGTTTGTCCTTTGCATCCTGGACGTGTTTTTGATGCTTTTCTGCCTCGGCCTTGGCTTGCTGGATTTGGGTCGAAATGTCGCTTCGTGCTTCTTCGCTCAGGAGCGTGATGCCCTGGAGGCGCGTTTGCTCCAGCTGCCACTCTTCGCGGTGCTGCTTGCACAATTCGAATATTTGCCGTCCGATGGCAGCATAGAGTCCGGTGCCGGTGATTTTCTCCAAGATTTCCGTCTTTTGCGACTCGTCGCTTTTCAGGAATTCGGCAAAACCACCCTGCGGCAGCATCACAGTGCGTGTGAACTGGTTGATGTCGAGATGGATGAGCTTCTGGATGGCTGGCCCCACACTGTCCACACCCTCGGAGGTAAGCTCGGTCTTGTGGTCGTATAGCGTCCATCTCACCGGTTGCAGATTTCCGTCCAGTCGGCGATGTGCCCGATGAACTTCCCATGTGGCGGTGTAGTCGATGCCGTTGTCGCCCTCGAAGTCGAGTCGCACTTCCATCTCGGCGGTGTTGCGGCGCATGAGTTGACGCTTGTCGTTGATGCTGAGCTCGCCATCGTTGCCGAAGTCGTATCTCTCACGGCTTGGAGCGCTTGCCATGCGAGGGGTGCTGTTGAACAAGGCCAGGCAGATGGCGTCGAGGATGGTGGTTTTGCCCGCACCCGTCTCGCCGGTGATGAGGAATATGCTTTCGTTGCACAGAGGGGCGGTGCTGAAGTCGATGGTGGCTTCGGCGATAGAGGCCACGTTTTTGATGTATAACTTTTTGATTTTCATGATATTTAGATTTAACTACGGTTGTTTTCGGTTTCGTTTACGCGTTGCAGGGCTTCGTTGAACATCTGTTCTTGCTCCTCGGTCATGGCCACACCGTTTTTCTCGAGGATATAGCTTCGAGCCACGTCGAGGGGGTTGGTCTGTTGCAGTTGGGCCACAGTCATCTGCCTATGCTCGGTGGTGGGCTGCGGTGCGGTGTTGGTGACCTTGATCACGCAGAATCGGCAGGCTTTGTCCTGGGTGGCGTCGGCGGCCTTGCTGCGCGCGTCGGCGGGCACATAGCCCTGGGTGGCGACGTTCAGGCGGATGTAGGCCGGCTGCTGGTCGTCGAAGTCGGCCAGCAGTTGCAGGGCCTCGTCGAGTGGCACAGGATCTTGGGGTGGGAGGGTTCTCAAGGGGTGGAGATTGGTGATGCGGTGGGAGGTCACCACGGGGGGGGTGTGGCCATCGAGCTGCACGATGCTCACGCTGTGCTCGCACTGCTCGTCGAAGCTCACGGGCAGCGGTGTGCCGCAGTAGCGCACTCGGCCCTCGTCGCCGATGGTCTGCGGCCGGTGGATGTGGCCCAGGGCGGCGTAGTCGTAGCCCTGGCCCAGGGCGTCGACAGGCACGGTGTCGATGGTGCCTATGTTGTCGTGGCCGGTGAAGTCGCCTCCGGCCACGGCCAGATGGGCCATGAGCACCACCGGCAGGCCGTCGGTGTTGCGCTCGGCCACGCGGTTGAGCACGGCCTGGAAAAAGTGCCGTTGGCGCTCGTTGCGGTCCACCTCGGCCGGGGCGGGGAAGTTGAAGGGGTAGGCATGCGGAACGGCCACCACCCATCCCTTGCCGGGCAGCTCAACGATGTGCCGGTCGTAGTCGGGCGTGTGGTCGTCGTGGCGGGTGAAGCTGCCCACAACGGTCACGTTGGCCAGTTTCCACAGTTGCGCTGTGGCCTCGAGGCGCGCCGCGCTGTCGTGGTTGCCGGCGGTGAGCACGATGGGCATTTCGGGGCACACCTCATGCATGCCCAGCAGCCCTTCTACGAGCAGTTGCTGCGAAGCCGCGCTGGGGGCAGCGTTGTGGAACACATCGCCGCTCACCAGCAGCGCGTCGGGCCGCTCGGCGGCCACCAAGTCGACGATTTGCCGCAGCATGTCGCGCTGCTCGGCGGTGCGGTCGTAGTTGTAGAGCACGTGGCCCAGATGCCAGTCGCTCGTGTGGAGGATTTTCATAGTTATTAAAGATTTAATGAGGATTACTTGAATTTTCAGGAAGGGCTAGTTGAACTAGATTGACTAGTTAGACTAGATTGACTAGTTAGACTAGTTGCACTAGTTAGACTAGTTATACTAGTTGAGCTCGATTCACTATCTTTTCTAGAGCGTCTAGTCTAGTAGACCAGCGCGAAGTTGTCCACCCAGAGGGTCATGCCCACGGTGCCCACGTAGGCCGTTCCGCAGGCGCTGGAGGCCATCATCACCATGTGGGTGGGGGTGGCGTTGGCGTCGTCCCACTTCTCTTCGATGACGGGCACCATCTTGCCCTTGCTGTTGCGGGCGTAGTAGCTCTTCTCTTTGGAGATGAGGCCCATGTAGCTCTGGTAGCCCTTGTGGTGGGTGATGTCGCCATACCAGATGGGGATGCGATGGTTGCTTACCCAGCCGTTGGTGGTGGCTCCGAAGCGCATCCGGCCGGTGCCCACGCGGGCGGCGTGGATGTTGCCCTTGGAGTCTTCCCAGCGGCGCTGCAGCAGGATGAACACCTCGCTGTAGTCGCGGCCGCGGACGGTCTTCTTGGCGCCGAAGCCGCTGGAGTAGGTGCGGTCGCCGGTGGGGGCGTAGAGCTTGTAGTCGAACTGAAGGTATTTGGGGCGCTTGTTGAAGGGCACGCCCATCTCCATCTTGCTGTAGGGGTTCTTGGTGCTCGACACCGGCTCAATCATGCTGCCCAGGAAGATGGAGCCGGCCACAAGCACATCCATGTTGATGATGCCCACGGCCTTGACGTGCTCCATCATGGTGGTGAGCTTGGCGCAGCCGCCGTTGCCGTGCTTGTCGGGGAAGACGGCGTTGCTCGTTTTCACCACGCCCATCACCTTGGCATACACGTTGCAGGTGCCCCAGGGCGAGCCGCCCAGGTTGTGATAGGCTTTGGCGCCGTTGATGGTCTGCTTGGGGCCGATGGCATAGATGGTCTTCTGCTGGCCGCCAATCACGGCCGACTCCTTGATGTTGCGCGTGATCCAATTCTCGAAGTTGCCATATTTGATGGGTTCTACCGTTTCGGCAAGTGCGTGTGGAGCCATGCCCAGCATCAGCCAGAGTGCTGACAATAAGATGATTCTTTTCATAGTAATCGTAAGTCGTTTCAGTTTCGGCCTGCAAAGGTAGTGAAAAAAGCGCAAAGCGCAAAGCGCAAAGCGTCAGTTTTCGCGGTGGAGCCGCAGTCGGGACTGCCATCGGGGGCGTGGCCTGCCAGCAGGGCGACGCTCCGCGCGGCTTGCAATCGTTTGCGCTTGCTGGGCGGGTTAAATACCTATTCTTATATGGGAGTGTGTGGTGGATTTCGGCTAACTTTGTTAGGCATTTATATCTGCAAAGACCGAATACTTCAACCCTAAAACCTCATACCCATTATGACAAAAAAACGATTACTCCCGCTGCTGGCGGCCCTGTGGCTGCCGCTGCTCGCTCTGGCGCAAGGCTGGCCGGCCAACTATGGCGGCGTGATGCTCCAGGGCTTCTACTGGGACAGCTACACCGACACCAAGTGGACCAACCTCACCGCACAGGCCGACGAACTGGGCGACCTGTTCGACCTGATCTGGGTGCCCAACTCGGGCCGCACCGACGCCTCGGGCACCGGGCAGAGCATGGGCTACAGCCCCATGTACTGGCTCAGCCACATGTCGTGCTTCGGCACCGAGACACAACTGCGCACCATGATCGACACCTACCGCCAGCACGGCACCGGCATCATCATGGACCTGGTCATCAACCACAAGAACGGCAAGACCGGCTGGGTGGACTTTGCCGACGAGCGCGTCACCGGCCGCGTGAGCGGCAAGACCTACAGCGTGGAGTGGGACAACGTGAACTATGCGCAAATCTGCTCCACCGACGAGTGCAACGCCAAGGGCTACAAGACCAGTGGCGCCCCCGACACGGGCGACGACTTCGACGGCTCGCGCGACCTCGACCACACCAACATCACCACCCAGCAGAACGTGCGCACCTATATGGACTTCCTGCAGAACGAGCTGGGCTACAGCGGCTACCGCATCGACATGACCAAGGGCTACAGCGCGGGCTTCACGGGTAAGTACAACAACTGGATGCACCCCTACTTCAGCGTGGGTGAGTACTGGGACGGCAACGCCGACGTGCTGCGCGGCTGGCTCGAGGGCACACGTTGGGGCGGACAAATCCAAAGCGCCACCTTCGACTACGCGCTCAAATACCGCATCAACGACGCCTTCAACGGTGACTACTTCAACGCCAGCGCACTCAACGACAAGGGCTTGAGTGCCGACGTGTGGTACAACCGCTGGGCGGTCACCTTTGTCGACAACCACGACACCGGGCAAGTGGGCAACCACTCGCGCATGAGCAACGACGCCAACGTGGCCGCAGCCAACGCCCTCATCCTCGCGCTGCCTGGCACGCCGTGCGTTTTCTTGCAGCACTACAAGAACAACAAGACGGCCATCGCCAACATGATTCACGGCCGCCGCGCCGCCGGCGTCACCAACCAGAGCCCCATCACCGTGCAGCAGGAGAGCAACGGTGGCTACATCATCGAGGTGCAAGGCACGCAGGGCAAGGTGTACCTGCAGCTGGGAGGCGCCACGGGCAACGGCACGCCCAGCGGCTTCGAGCTCGTGCAGAGCGGCACGAACTACAAGTACTTCGTGTCGACGGGCCTCAACTGGCGTACCAGCACCAAGCGTGGCGGTGGCGTGCCGCAGAGCATCACGCCCACCGACGTGCCTGCCGACGGCAAGGTGACCATCTTCGTCAAGGCCGGCGACCAGTGCAGCACCCACCTCTATGCCTGGGACACCAACGACCAGCCCATCGACGCCGCTTGGCCCGGCACGGCCATCCGCACGTTGCCATTCACCTATGTGGCAGGCGCCAAGTGGTATTACAAGACCTTCGACCAGGCCACCGTGAACGTGATTTTCAACAACGGCACCGGCGGCGAGGGCAACCAGACCGAAGACATCAAAAACCTGAAGACCAGCTCGTTCTTCACCTACAGCGGCACCGACTACACGGCCTACGAGAATGTGACCACCGCCGTGAAGCCCTTCATCAACTACGAGATTCCGACCCTGGCCGCCGAAATCGAGGGACACATGTACTGCTACCTCGAGACCAGCGAGTGGACGGCCCCAAGCATCTACATGTGGGACAACAACGGCAAGCAGTGGACCGGCGCCTGGACGGGCAAGAAGATGACCCTGGTGGGCACCTCGCCGACAACCGGAGGCAAAATCTGGCTGTGGGACGGCGGCGCCATCACCGACGCCGGCACCCCCGACTACCTGGTGTTCAACGACAGCCGCGACGGTGGCGAGCAGACCGAAGACCTCGACTTTGTCAACGGCGGCTACTACACCCTCTACGGCCTGCTCGGCACCGTGGCGCAGGAACCCCTGCCCGAGCCCGACGATGTGTATGTGCTCGGCGAGGTGACCGGCGTAGGCGGCTGGTATGCCAACAAGGGCCAGCTCATGGATGTGGCCGCCGACGGCACCACCTACACCACCACCATCACCACCCGCGGCCAGAACAGCGGCTACAGCTACTTCAGCTTCACCAAGAAGCTCGCCGCCACGGCCACCGACTGGAGGGCTCGCAGGACTATCTGGTGAGCGACGCCAACCTCGGCCAGCCGCTGCCCCTGGGCGACGACGGCACCAGCACCGCCTTCAAAATCGGAGCCGGCACCTGGCAGCTCACCCTCAACCTGGCCGCGCGCACGCTGGTAGTGGCCAAGCCCGGCGAGGCACTCAAGGGCGACGTGAACGGCGACGGACGCGTCGACATCGACGACGTGAACCTGATCATCAACCACATCCTGCATTCAGGCCAGAATCAGCTCGCCGGCGGCGACATGAACGGCGACGGACGTGTCGACATCGATGATGTGAACCTGGTCATCAACGTGATTCTCAACAAGCAGTGAGCCTCGGGCGGCGACCGCCGTCGCCGTCTGGCAGCGAAACCCGAGAGCGCCGCTCCCACCATTGCGGGGAGCGGCGCTCTCATTCTAAGTGCTTATGAGGTACAAATGTGAGTCGGCGCAGTGAGGCTTATTCGGTGAAGCCCTGGTAGCGGACGCCGGAGTAACGCCAAATCAGACCCGAGTCATCGTCGTCGAACGAGGCCTCGACGCAGATGCTGTCGACGGGCATGCCGTGGATGTTCTTGCCAGCCTTGGGCAGCACTTTGCCCTTGATGGTCACGTGGCCTGTTTCAGCCTGGTCGTAAGGAACATTCTTGGCTTCGAAGGTGTAGTCGCTCTTGTTGATGGGCACTTGGAACATCAGCCCCCAGAACCCCTGGTCGGAGAACCACATCTTGTCGGTGTCGCCGTTGGTGTTGGCAAAGGTGTTGATTTCAATCATTGCACCCGTTGCCCCGTAGGGGTCGTCGTACACTTCGCTGCCATTCTCGTCGAGCGCCTGGAGTGTCACCACCCAGTTGCCGGCCATGGGGCCAATCTCGTTGCCGCCCTCAGGCTCGTTGGTCATCGTGTCGCACGACACGGCGGCCATACCCAGGGCGAACAACGAAGCTATCATCAGAATATACTTTTTCATAGTCATTTCTTCAGTTTACGGTTACTAGTGTTCTAAATTACTCTGAAAGTTCGCCGACTTTCTTCATGACCGGGGCCATGAAGATTTGTCCGGCATACGACAGCGTGTAGCTGATGGTCTGATTGTCGGCATCATAGGTGGCGTCTTCGATGTAGTCGAGACTGTCGCCCCACGACGGGGTGTAGCTGTCGAGCAGCTCCACGTTGCCATCGTTGTCGACGGCGATGTAGCCCGTCATGGCATAGCCGGCACCATAGCCGCGGATTTGCGCATACCATCCGCCGAAGAGGTCGTTGCAGTAGAAGATGCCCGGCAGGAACTCCTCGAAGGTGATGCCCGTGCACTGGGTGGTGTTGCCGTAGTAGTCAGCACGGTCGGCGTAGGTCTTGCCGTTGTTCAGGTAGATGGATTCGTTCATGTCGACATCGTAGGTGCCGCTGATGTCGATGGCGGCGTCGGGATCGTAGACGCACACGGTGCGGCTGGTGGAGATGGCGAAGCCGTCGTCGTTCTTGGCCGCGTAGGTGACGGTGTAGAATCCCACGGTGTTCACGTCGACAGGATTGTCGGTCACAAGTCGCGAAGCGGCATCCTCACCTGCCAGGGTGGCCTTGCAGCCAGCGTCGGTGTAGGTTGAGCCCAGCGGCACGGCGACGAACTCGTCGCCCTGCATTTCGAGCACCACGTAGTTGGTGAGACGCGAGTCGGTGAGCTCGTCGTTGCCGTCGTTGCACGAGGTGAGCACGCCCGCGCCCATCAACAGGGCTGTTGCATATAAAAATATCTTTTTCATAGTGTTGTCTCTATTAAAATGATTAATCTAAACGGTCGTAATCACTTCGCATCCCAGAACACACGGTCGCTCAGGAGCTTCGATTCGGGGGTGTTGTTGTTGAGCTGGCGTGCAGTCTCGGGATAAGGCACACGCTTGCACAGGCCACCGGCCACGATGTAGTTGGTGGCGGGCACGATCATGTCGCCGGCATTGTAGATGGTGGCATCCTTGAAGATGT
The DNA here is from genome assembly GCA_947166165.1 of uncultured Porphyromonadaceae bacterium. Lineage (GTDB taxonomy): Bacteria > Bacteroidota > Bacteroidia > Bacteroidales > Muribaculaceae > Sodaliphilus. The sequence goes on along the minus strand of CAMVDK010000023.1, from coordinate 7,905 downwards.
CGGCAGCCGATTCGCTACTGGTGGCGGGGATGTCGGTGCGGCGCACCTCGCTCCAGGCCTCCATGTGGTTGCGATAGAAGAAGGCGACCCACTTCTGCATGCCCAGGAGCTTGGCCTTGTCGGCGGCCTTGTCCCAGTTGACCAGGTTGCCGGCCAGGAAGGCGTCGGCGCCGGCCACACCGCGCGAGGCGAAGTCGGCCTTCACGGCGGCCTCGTAGGCAGCCTTGGCGGCGGCGTTGTTGCTGTTGTACTTCAGCTCAACCTCGGCGATGAGGAATTGCAGCTCGCTCTGAGTGAACAGGTAGATGGGCATGCTCATGGCGGGCGAGCCCTTGATGCTGCTCACGTCCTTGTTCTTCCAGTCGCCGTTCCAGGTCTTCGACGGAATCTTGCCGCCAGGCATCTGGCCCACATAGTCGCCATTGGCCTCGGTGACGTTGATGGCGTAGCTGATGCGCGGGTCGGCGGTGGCCAGATAGTAGCTCACGATGGGATAGGCGGCCACGTGGTTCAGGGCCAGACGCTTGAAGTTGGCCTGATACCAGGGGTTGTACTGACCCTCGGAGGGGCTGTACACATTCCAGGTGATGTCGCCGGTGAAGAAGTTGTTGGCCTTCACCAGAGCCTGTGCCTTGGCTTGGTAGCCGGCAGCGTCGACCCCGGCGGCAATCATGCGCATGCAGATGCGCAGGCGCAGGGCGTTGGCGAAGCCCACCCACTGCTCCATGTTCTTGTTCATCATGGGGTCGGTGAGGCTCATCACCTCGCCGGTGAGGTTCTTCTCGGCCTCGTCCATCTCGCTGTAGACGCCGGCGAGGATGTCCTTGCCTTCGTCCCACTTGGGCTGGCTGTTGGCGCTACCCTGCAGGGCTTCGGTGTAAGGAGCCTTGTCGATGTTGTCGACAAGCAACTGGAAGGCGTAGGCGCGCATCACGCGGCAGGCGAAGATGTCGCTGGTGTTCTCGTCGCGGCTCAGGATGTCCTGAATGTCTTGCAAGGCACCGGCATAGAGGTTGCGATAGCAACGGTCGAAGAGGTTCGACGACTCATCGAGGTGCAACTCGGCGATGTCGTTATACTGGTTGGCTTCGGGGAGTTGCTCAAAATACTGTGCGAAGAAGCCGGCGTAGTTGAACATCTGGTCGCCCACGGCATCGGCCACAGCGTTCTCCACAGCGGGGAACATCAAGTCCACAGTCACGGCGTCGCCCGACGGGTAGTTGGGGTTCTCGTTGATGTCGAGATCGCACGACGACAGGGCGAGCAAGCCGGCTGCAGCGGTAAATAACAATATCTTTTTCATAGTTGTGACAAATTTAAGTGAGATTAGAATTTAACCTTCAGGTTGAAACCGAACTTGCGCGAACTCGGGTTGGCCGAGTACTCACCATAGTTACCCTCGAGGTCGTTACCGAACGAGGTGACCTCCGGATCGATGAAGGTGTTGCTCTTCGGAGTCCACACGAACAGGTTGTTGCCGAATGCCGAGATGCTCACACCGGTGAGGAAGGTCTTGTCAAACCACTTGCTGGGCAGATCCCAACTCAGCACCACGCTACGCAGCTTCACAAAGCTCTTGTCGATCAGGAAGGCTGCATCGAGCTGGTCGCCACCGGCATCCCAGTATTCGAACATGGTCGACGGGGTCAGGAAGGTGGTGTTCTCGCCGTAGATGGGGTCACCGTCCTCGTTGGTGCCAATCTGCTGCACCGAGTTGGGAACGATGAATGGGTTGCGGTGGTTGTAGGCCGTCTGGATGGCGTTGCCGGTGAAGTACATGATGTCGGCCGTACGCGAGTACATGACACCACCCTTGCGGATGTCGAGAGCCGCGCTCAGGCTCACGCCCTTGTAGCGCAGCGTGGTGCCGAAGCCCATCTGATACTTGTAGTTCATGTCGCCCACAATCTGCTGGTCGGGGTTCTTGATGGGAAGACCCTTGCTGTCGCAGATGATTTTGCCGTCGCCGGTGCGCATGGGAACAGTAGCCTTGAACACACCCAGAGGCTCGCCCTCGATGGCGTACATGCTCGTGCCATCGCTCAGGCCGTAGATGTTGGCGATGCCGCCAAGCTCTTCGGGCAGGCTGATCACTTTGCTCTTGTTCTTGGTGAAGTTCCAGTTCACTTCCCACGAGAAGTCGCCCACCTTGACGGGAGTGGCGCTGATGAGAAGCTCGACACCCTTGTTGTTAATCTTACCAAGGTTCATGTTCTGCGCGGTGTAGCCCGTGGCAGGATCCATGTTCAAGGAGAAGATCTGCTTGTCGGTGTTGCGGTTGTAGTAGCTGGCGTCGATCGACAGACGGTTCTGGAAGAAGGCCAGTTGCAGACCGACTTCAGCCTCGGTGGTCATCTCGGGGCTCAGGTCCACGCTGCCGAGCACGTTGCCGGCGCTGTAGGCGTTGGTGCCGGTCTTGGTGAAGGGGAAGGCGCTGTCAGCCCAGCCGCTGGAGTTGGCCAAGGCCTGGGCGTAGACCGAGTTGGTCATGTAGACGCTGGCATCGTTACCCGTCTTACCCCAAGCGGCACGCAGCTTACCGAAGCTGAGCACCTCGCGGGCTTCGGGCGAGAGCAACTCGCTGAACAGGAAGCTGGCGGTGATGCCGGGATAGAAGAACGAACGGTTGCCCTTGGGCAGGGTCGACGACCAGTCGTTACGCATATTCAAGGTCAAGAACAGGAAGTTCTTATAGTCAACCTCGGCGGTGCCATACAGGCCCAGGTAGCGGCGCTTCCACTGGTAGGTCTCCACGGTGGGAATCTCGGCGCTGTTGCTCAGGTTGAACCAGGTGGGGATGGTGAGGTTGGTCACCTGGCTGAGCAGGTAGGAGTAGCGGCGTTCGTTGCCGTTGAAACCGATGGTTGCGTTCACACGCCAGTCGTCGTTGATCTGCTGGTCGTAGGTGAGCATCAGGTTGTGGTCAAGTTCGCGGCGGCGGCTGGTCTGCTGGCTCACCATACCGGTCTCCTTGGCCAGGTTGTCGGGTTCGGGCTCGAGCAGTGCGTTGGGCTGGCCGCCGAACAGGGCACGCAGGTTGGGTTCGCCACGGTCGTGCTGGCTCGTGCTGGTGTCCATACCGAAGCGGTAGGCCAGGTTGAAGTACTTCAAGAAGTCGTAGTTGATCTCGAAGTTGCCATAGAAACGCTCCTGCTCAAAGTTGTTCATGTAGTTGTGCAGAATCCAGTAGGGGTTGGTCACACCGTAGGGGGTGTAGTAGTAGCCCGGCGAGTTGAACGGGTCGTCGAGGTTCTTGAACTCGGCGATCGAGATGTCGCGCGGGGTCTGCATGATCGAGTTGTACATCGACGTGGCACCCTGGCCGGTGGTGACGAACTTGTTGCGCTGGAAGGCGTAGTTCAACGAAGTCGAGAACTTCACGTGTCCCTCCTGATGGCTGCCACGGGCCGAGAAGGTGTACTTGTCGTAGCTGTCGGCTTTGGTGGGGATGATACCGTTATCGCTGATTTGCGAGAGCGACAGGTAGTAGGCGCTCTTGTCGGTGGCACCGTTGTAGCTCAACGAGTTGTTGAAGCGGAAACCGGTCGAGAAGAAGTCCTTCATGTTGTTCTTGATGGGCACGTAGCTCTTCATCTTCTGGCTGTTGTTGTAGATCCAGCCATAGCGGAGCAAGGAGCCGTCCATCTCCGGGCCCCACGAGCCGTTCTCGATGTCGGTCTTGTCGCCATACCAGCCCATACCGAAGGAGTCTTGCGTCTGCGGCAGGCGCATCACGCTCTCCCACTGCAGGCCGCCATTGTACTCGATGCCGACGCCCTTGGCTTGCTTGGCACCCTTCTTGGTGGTGATCAGAATCACACCATTACCGGCACGGCTACCATACAGAGCCGTGGCGGCGGCGCCCTTCAGGATGGTCATCGACTCCACGTCGTCGGGGTTGACGGCGCTGGCGCCGTTACCGAAGTCGAAACCGCTGTTCAAGCCGTCGTCGGTGAAGGTGGCCGAGTTGTTCATGGGCACACCGTCGACGATGTAGAGCGGCTGGTTGTTGCCCGAGAGCGAGCTCACACCACGGATGATGACCGACTTCGACGAACCGGGGTCGGACGAGGTCTCGGCGATTTGCACACCGGCCACCTTGCCGGCCAGCGACGACATGATGTCGTTGGTGCGTGCGGCGGTGATTTCGTCGCCCTTGACGGCGGTGGCGGCATAGCCCAGCGCCTTGGCGCTGCGCTTGATGCCCATAGCGGTGACCACCACCTCTTCGAGCGAGTTCTCGCCCTCCTCGAGCACGATGCGCATGTTGTCGGTGATGGCCACTTCTTTGGTCTGGTAGCCAATGTAGGTCACGGTGAGCAACTTCACGTGGTCGCCCACATTCAACGTGAACGTGCCATCGATGTCGGTGGCCGTTCCATTGCCGCCACCAACGGGGGTGACCGTGGCGCCAATCAGAGGCTCTGCCTCCGGGCCGGCAACCACCACGCCCTTGATGACGCGTGCTTGTGCCGCTATCGCTAACAGGCACAAGAGCATGCTAAATGTTAACAGTCTCTTCATAGAAATATAATTTTAAATAAACCAAGTGTATAATAAAGTTCTTTTTCGGTACCCAAAGCAGGTCAATCAGCAGCAGCGATGACGCTATATATAATAGGTGTTTCGCATCGTGGTGTGAACGCCGGCTCGCGGGCTGAGCGCCTCTTCGTCGCCACAGACACGGCGCAAAGATACATCTTTTTTTTAATCTTCCATAATTTTTTCAGCCGAATTATTAGATTTTTCCAAAAAATGCGCGTTCAAGGCTCGAATTTGGCCGATTTTAGTGGAAAAACTCGCTTGCAGGGTCGGATTTGTCGGCAAAATTCCGCTGTTTGTCGGCTTGGTCGAGCAAAACCCGTTTGAGGCACCTCCAGGGTGAGTGCGCCTCGGTGTTCAGACTTGTTAACAGAAAACGGTGGCTGTCGCCCTGTTGTCGCGGCCTCCAGTGCCCCGCCGCACCGAGGCACTGGATGTGACAAAAATAAAAAACTTTGCCTTTTATTTTGCATTGCGGCCGCTTTGCACTATCTTTGCACGGCGAAAAGCCAACAATCGACAATGGAGCTCGTGTGTCCGCAATGCTCGAAGCAGTTGCAGGTGTCGGCCGAGGAGGTGGCCCTGCATGGTGGTGCTGTGGTGTGTCCGCAGTGCCTCACTGTGTTCGACGCCAGCGAGCACGTGCCCGCCGGCACCGTGGCCGAGCGGCCGGTGCGCGTGATTGAGGAGCACCTCACCTATGGCTACTGTCCGCACTGCGGGCGAAAGATTCCGCAGGGCGTGAACTATTGCCCCTACTGCGGGCAGGAGCTGGCCAGCGTAGGCACCGACGACCTGGCCGCCGCCGAGGCCACCGAGAGCCAGCCAGCCGAGGCCGGCAGCGCTCCCGAGGCCGAGACAAAGCACTCCGGCGGCGAGCACTCCAAGTCGTCGTCGCACGGGTCGGGCTCCTCCCACTCGAAGTCGCACCACTCGTCGAAAGGCCGGCACTCGTCGACCCGGGAGTGGCAGCCCGTCATGCCCAGCTACCGGTATGCCAAGATGCGCGACGGATGGCACAGCGGCCGCGAGAAGGCCGGGCCGCTCTTCACCGTGGTCGCCTGGCTGGTGATTGGCGCGCTGCTGGCGCTGCTGGCCTTCATCGTCCGCAAGGTGAACATGCTGCCTTGACTCACATCACAACCGAAAGAAAACCTTAACGTGAACCTCATGAACGAAAACCGCTATTGCGTGATTATGTGCGGCGGCGTGGGCAGCCGTTTCTGGCCCTACAGCCGCGCGCGCAAGCCCAAGCAATTCATCGACTTTTTCGGCACCGGTCGCAGCCTGCTCCAGATGTCGGTAGACCGCATCCGTGGCATCGTGCCCGACAAGAATATCTTTATGATCACCAACGAGCAGTATGGCTCGCTCATCGCCGAGCAGCTGCCCGAGCTCGCCCCGTCGCAGATTTTGTGCGAGCCCGCCCGTCGCAACACCGCGCCCTGCATCGCCTGGGCCGCCTACCACATCCAGGCCCTCAACCCCGATGCGCGCATCATGGTAGCCCCCAGCGACCACCTCGTGCTCAAGCCCGACGAGTTCAGACGCTGCGCCATCAAGGCCTTCGACTTCATCGACGCCCACGACGCCCTGGTCACCCTGGGCATCAAGCCCAGCCGACCGGAGACGGGTTACGGCTACATCCAGGTGGGCGAGCAGGTGGGCGACGACTTCTCGGCCGTGAAAACCTTCACCGAGAAGCCCGACGAGCAGCTGGCACAGGTGTTCCTCGACTCCGGGGAGTTCTACTGGAACTCGGGCATGTTCTTCTGGCGCGCTTCCACCATTCTGGAGGCCATGCGCACCCATGCCAGCGACATCACCTCGATCCTCGACCAGGGGCTGGGGCTCTACGCCACCGAGCGCGAGCTCCCGTTCATCGAGGAGAACTTCCCCGCCTGCCGCAACATCTCGATCGACTTCGCCGTCATGGAGAAGGCGCCCAACGTCTACGTGGAGTGCGTCGACTTCGGCTGGAGCGACTTGGGCACCTGGGGGTCGCTCTACGACAACTCGCCCAAAGGCGACGGCGACAACGTGACGCAGAGCCACCAGGCGCTGCTGTTCAACAGCCACCGCAATGTGGTGGCCGTGGGAGGCGACAAGCTGGTGGTGATTTCCGGGCTCGATGACTACATCGTGGCCGATGTGGCCGACGCGCTGCTCATCGTGCCCAAAGCCGAGGAGCAGAAAATCCGCAACTACGTCAACGAGGTGCGCGTCAGCTTTGGCGACAAGTACCTCTGACCGCCGCACTCCATATTATAAGCGTGAAACCAAGACACTAAATAATCCATTTACCCATTAACATTATGCCAAAGATTTCGCAACGCGGCATCGACATGCCCGCATCGCCCATCCGCAAGCTCGCCCCCTTTGCCGTGGCAGCCAAGCAGAAAGGCATCAAAGTCTATCACCTCAACATCGGCCAGCCCGACCTGCCCACGCCCAAGGAGGGTCTGGAGGCGCTGAAACACGTTGGCCGCACCGTGCTTGAGTATTCCCCCTCGCAGGGCTACCAGAGCTACCTCGACAAACTCGTGGGCTACTACGCTCGCTACGACATCAAGCTCACCACCGACAACATCATCGTCACCTGCGGCGGCAGCGAGGCCCTGCAGTTTGCCTTCATGGCCTGCTTCAACCCCGGCGATGAGCTCATCGTGCCCGAACCCGTGTATGCCAACTACATGGGCTTCGCCTGCGAGATGGGCGTCAAGGTGCGCACCATCACCACCAAAATCGACAACGGCTTCGCGCTGCCCGCCATCGAGGAGTTTGAGAAGCTGATCAACGGCCGCACCCGCGCCATCATGATCTGCAATCCCAACAACCCCACCGGCACCCTCTACACCAAGGAGGAGATGGAGCAGCTGCGCGACCTGGTGAAGAAGTACGACCTCTACCTGATTGCCGACGAGGTGTATCGTGAGTACGTCTACAGCGACAAGCCCTACGTGAGCGCCCTGCACCTCGAAGGGCTGGAGCAGAACGTGGTGCTCATCGACTCGGTGTCGAAGCGCTACAGCGAGTGCGGCATCCGCATCGGCGCGTTTATCACCCGCAACGACGAGCTGCGTGCCACCGTGATGAAGTTTGCCCAGGCGCGCCTGAGCCCCCCGTTGATCGGACAGGTGGTCGCCGAGGCCTCGGTCGACGCTCCGCAGCAGTATCACAAGGACGTCTACGACGAGTACATCGCCCGCCGCAACTGCCTCGTTGAGGGACTGAACAAGATTCCCGGCGTGTTTTCGCCCATGCCCATGGGCGCGTTCTACACCGTGGTGCGCCTGCCGGTGAGCGACAGCGACGACTTCTGCCGCTGGTGTCTCGAGGAGTTCAACTACGAGGGTGAGACCG
>CAMVDK010000022.1 GCA_947166165.1 uncultured Porphyromonadaceae bacterium | reverse complement strand
AAGGGCGCGCTGCTCTTCAACGAGACCGACGCCATGGCCGCCGAAGTGGCCAAGGCCCTCGCCCACCGCTACGACGTCACCCTCGTGTACTGCTTCAGAGAGAAAGGCGTGCTGCTCAACGTCGACGACCCCGACACCGTGGTCGCCGAACTCAAGCGCTCGCGCTACAAGGCCATGCGCGACATGGACATGATCAAGGACTGGTTTGTCAACAAGCTCGACAACGCCTTCAGCGCCATCGACCACGGCGTGAACGAGGTCATCATCACCAACGCCGACCAGCTCGCCGACCTCGCGCTCGGCACCCACATCAAGCGCTAGCAGCTAGAGAATCCAGCATCACTAGAGAATCTAGAAAATCTAGTATAACTAGTATTACTAGTATTACTAGTATTACTAGTTTACCTAGTATTTCCAGCCCACCCCAATCAAAAAGGAAAACCAATCATGAAAGTTGCAATCGTTGGCGCCAGCGGCGCCGTAGGACAAGAATTCATGCGCGTGCTCGACGAGCAGAACTTCCCCGTCGACGAGCTCGTGCTCTTCGGCTCGAAGCGCAGCGCGGGCCGCATCTTCACCTTCCGTGGCGAAGACTATGTGGTGCAGCTCCTGCAGCACAACGACGACTTCCGCGACATCGACATCGCCTTCGTCTCGGCCGGGGCCAAGACCGCCGTGGAGTTCGCACCCACCATCACCAAATTCGGATGCACGATGATCGACAACTCCAGCGCCTTCCGCCTCGACGACGACGTGCCCCTGGTGGTGCCCGAGGTCAACGGCGAGGACGCCCTCCACGCGCCCAAGCACATCATCGCCAACCCCAACTGCACCACCATCCTCATGGTGGTGGCCCTCAAGCCGCTCGACAACCTCTCGCACATCAAGAACGTGCAGGTGGCCAGCTATCAGGCCGCCAGCGGAGCCGGACTCGAGGCCATGGACGAGCTCGCCCTGCAGCAGAGCGAGATTGCCCACGGCAAACTCGAGACCACCGTCAAGCACTTCCAGCACCAGCTGGCCTACAACGTGATTCCGCACATCGATGTCTTTCTCGACAACAACTACACCCGCGAGGAGGCGAAGATGTATCACGAGACACGCAAAATCATGCACAGCGACATCCGCGTGAGCGCCACCTGCGTGCGCGTGCCGGTGATGCGCGCCCACAGCGAGGCCATCTGGATTGAGTGCGAAGACCCCATCACCCCCGACCAGGCCCGTGCCGCCCTGCAGCTCGCCCCCGGCGTGGTGGTCATGGACGAGCCGCGGGCCAACGTCTACCCCATGCCCAAAGACTGCACCAGCAAGGACCCCGTCTACGTGGGGCGCATTCGCGAAGACCTGAGCAGCGACTACGGACTCACCTTCTGGGTGGTGGGCGACCAAATCAAGAAGGGAGCCGCGCTCAACGCCGTGCAAATCGGCCAGTATCTCCTCGCCCACCGCGGGCGCAAGTCTTAACCCACACACAACGATGGCCTACCAACTCCACTCGCAATACGCCCCCACAGGCGACCAGCCGAAAGCTATCGACGAGCTCACACGAGGCGTGGCCGACGGCATCCCCTACCAGACGCTGCTCGGCGTGACCGGCTCGGGAAAGACGTTCACCATGGCCAACGTCATCGCCCGCACCCAGCGGCCCACGCTCGTGCTCTCGCACAACAAGACCCTCGCCGCGCAGCTCTACGCCGAGTTCAAGAGCTTCTTCCCCGAGAACTCGGTCCACTACTTTGTCAGCTACTACGACTACTACCAGCCCGAGGCCTACATCCCGTCGACCGACAAATACATCGAGAAAGACCTGGCCATCAACGACGAGATTGAGCGCCTCAGGCTGAGCACCGTCACCGCGCTGCTCAGCGGACGCCGCGACATCGTGGTCGTCTCGAGCGTGTCGTGCCTCTACGGCATGGGCAACCCCGACGACATCAGCGCCAACGCCATCGAGCTGCACGTGGGCGACACGCTCGACCGCGACACCCTGCTCCGCCGCCTGGTCGACGCGCTCTACTCGCGCAACGAGGTGGACATGCACATGGGCAATTTCCGCGTCAAGGGCGACACCGTCGACATCTTCCTCAGCGACGAGGACATCATGCTGCGCGTCATCTTCTGGGGCAACGAAATAGAGTCGATGCAGGTGCTCGACCCCACCACGCAGATGCCCAGAGAGAGCGTGGACGGATTCCGCGTCTTCCCGGCCAACATCTTCGTCACCACCAAGGAGCGCATGGCAGCCGCCATGAGCCAGATTGCCAGCGACCTCGACACGCAGGTGGCCGCCTTCAACCGCGAGAACCGCTACGCCGAGGCCAAGCGGCTCAAGGAACGCGTCACCTACGACATGGAGATGATGCGCGAGATAGGCTACTGCTCCGGCATCGAGAACTACTCGCGCTACTTCGACGGCCGGCGGCCCGGCATGCGCCCCTTCTGCCTGCTCGACTATTTCCCCGACGACTTCCTCACCATCATCGACGAGAGCCACGTCACCATTCCGCAAATCCGCGCCATGTATGGAGGCGACCAGTCGCGGAAAACCAACCTCGTGCACTACGGCTTCAGGCTCGAGGCCGCCCTCGACAACCGTCCGCTCCGCTTCGAGGAGTTCATGCAGATGACCCACCAGACCATCTACGTGAGCGCCACTCCGGCCGACTTCGAGCTCCAGCAGAGCGAGGGCGTGGTCACCGAGCAAATCATCCGGCCCACCGGCCTGCTCGACCCGCAAATCATCGTCAGGCCCTCGCACAACCAGATCGACGACCTCATGGAGGAAATCCAGCTGCGCATCGAGCACGGCGAGCGCACGCTCGTCACCACGCTCACCAAGCGCATGGCCGAAGAACTCACCGACTATCTGGCCCGCGCCGACGTGCGGTGCGCCTACATGCACAGCGACGTGGAGACCATGGACCGCATTCAGATTCTCGACGACCTCCGCGCCGGGGCCATCGACGTGCTCGTGGGCGTGAACCTGCTCCGCGAGGGACTCGACCTGCCCGAGGTCAGCCTAGTGGCCATCCTCGATGCCGACAAGGAGGGATTCCTCCGCAGCCGGCGGTCGCTCACCCAGACCGCCGGACGCGCCGCCCGCAACCTGAACGGACTCGTCATCATGTATGCCGACCACATCACCGAGTCGATGCAGCTCACCATCGACGAGACCGAGCGGCGGCGCACACTCCAGCTCAAGTACAACGACGAGCACGGCATCACGCCGCAGGCCATCGTCAAGGCCCGTCAGGCCATCATCGGCCACGACACCGACATGACGCGCCCCGACGAGAAGAAGAAGAGCGCGCGCCGCTACGAGAGCAACGTCGACGACTACAGCGCCGTCAAGCAGCACGCCGAACAGGTGGCTCAGACTGCCGCCGCCGAGTTCGACACCGCCGCCGGTGTGGCTGCCGACCCTGTGGTCGCCTACATGACCAAGCCGCAAATCGAGGCCGCCATCGCGCGGCTCAAGCAGCAGATGGTCGACGCCGCCAAGCGCATGGACTTCCTCGAAGCCGCACAGTACCGCGACGAAATCATCAAGCGCCAGGCCCGGCTCTGACGCTCATTTTGACCACGTGCCTGTCAATGAAAAACCAGGCATCTGGCGGCTTGTTGCTGCCAGATGCCTGATTGATGTTTTGACTTGTGTCGTGGTCACTCCTGGGTGCCGACGATGTCGTCGATCGTGGCCACGGTGTGGCCGTCGCGGTGGCGGAACAGGTTCAGGATGTCGCGCACCGACTTTTCCTCCTCCACCTGCTCGTCGATGAACTTGTCGACAAAGTTGATCGACGCGCGGTCGTGCAACTCGTCGGCCACATCGGCCAGTTCGTTGATTTTCTCGGTGACCCACTGCTCGTGCTTGAGCGTGCGCTCGAACACCTCTTTCGGATCCTTGAAGTCGCACTCGGGAGCGTCGATGGCAGCCACCAGCGCCTCGCCGCCACGGTCGAGCACGAAGGCGGCCATCTCGAGGGCGTGCTGCTTCTCCTCGTCGCTGTGCTTGAACATCCACTGGGCAAAGCCCTTCCAACCCTCCTTGCGGAACCAGAAGGCCATCTGCAGATACAGGTTCGACGAATACAGTTCGGCTGTGATTTGCGCGTTGAACGCGTCTTGCATTTTCTTCGTAATGTTCATTTCCTTATTAATTATAAACAGATTTGTGATGCAAATATACGCAATTCCGTGCGCCATTGTATCACCTATTGAATATAATTAGCGATATTTGCACTGCTTTAAACTTACGCATCGCGAAATTGTGCATTGTGCATCGCGAAATTGTGCATTGAACTAGCGAGCGTATTTGAAACTGGAGCCACCCAGGAACTCGCGCATGATGCTTGTGGGCGGGATTTCCTTGTCCTCGACGGGGATGAAGTAGTGGATGAACTTGAGCAGGCGGTGGGCCTCGCTGTATTCGGGGCAGTTTTTGGGCACTGAGGCCAGGATGACCTCGGCGTGGGTGCGCAGCACGGCAAACTCGATGTTGAGCGCCGAGTTGAACATCACGTCGGCCGTTTCCTGGAAGGGGAAAATCCATTTTTCCTCGGCCTCGCACACGCTCTGCCACTGGCTGATGGTTTCGCGGGCGCTGAACGCGCCCTTGTTGTAGTCGCGTATGATGCGCCGCAGCAGGCGGTTGTCGCGCGTGGGCACCCAGTTGTGGTCGTCGAGCGAGATGCTCGTCAGTGCCGACACATAGACCTTGAACTTGGCCGAGTCGGGGATGTGGCGCGTGAGCAGCGGGTTCAGGGCGTGGATGCCTTCCATGATGAGCACGGTGTCGCCCTTGAGTTTGAGTCGCTTGCCGTTGTACTCGCGCTTGCCGGTGGTGAAGTTGAATTCTGGCACCTCGACGCGCTCGCCGGCCATGAGGCGCATCAGGTGGTCTTCGAGCAGGTCGCTGTCCACGGCCTTGATGTTGTCGAAGTCATATTGTCCGTTGGGCAGCAGGGGCGTGTCCTCGCGGTTGACAAAGTAGTCGTCGGTCGAGAACGACATCGGCCTCAGTCCGCAAGCCAGCAGTTGGATGGACAGGCGCTTGCACAGCGTCGACTTGCCCGAGCTCGACGGCCCGGTGATGAGCACCAGGCGGATGGGGTCGCTTTCGGCGCGGAAGCGGCGGTCGATTTCCTCGGCAATCTGCACGATTTTCTTCTCCTGCAAGGCCTCGCTCACCTGGATGAGTTCGGAGGCGTGGCCCTTGAGGATGGCCTTGTTCACGTCGCCGGCGTTCGACAGGCGCATGATGATGTCCCAGCGCACCTTTTCGGCAAACATCTCGAAGGTGCGCGGCATGTCCACCTTGGGGGCCAGTTTGGTGGGGTCGTTCTTGTCGGGCACGCGCAGCAGGATTCCTCCATGATAATACTCCACTTCCCACACCTTCAGGTAGCCTGCCGAGGGCACCAGCGGGCCGTAGTAGTAGTCCACGGTGTCGCCCAGCGTGTAGTAGTCGCTGTAGATTTGTCCGCTGGTCTCGAGCAGTTTCACCTTGTCGGAGAACCCACGGTCGGCAAACACGCGCACGGCCTCCTCGGTGGTGGCTTCGTGGCGGCGGAAGGGCATGTCCATGTCCACGATTTCGCGCATCCGCTCGCGTATGCGGTCGATGTCGGCCTCGGTGAGCGGGTCGGGCGTGCGCTTCTTGAAATTGCAGTAGTAGCCCAGCGAGAGCGGATATTCGATGAAGAGTTTGCTGCCGGGAAACAGGTCGCTCGTGGCCTTGTAGAGCACGAAGCAGAGCGAGCGCACATACACGCGGTGCCCCGAGCCCTCGCGCGCGTCCATGAATTCCACGTCGCGGTTCTGGAACAGGCGGAACTTGAGCCCTTGCGAGGCATTGTTCACTTTGGCCGACACCACGGGATAGGTGAACTGGAGCTCGTCGGCAAACTCCTGGTAAACATCAAGCAGCGAGGTTCCTTCGGGGAAACTCTTGGTGATGTTGTTGTTTTTGCATCTAATCTGAAGCATGGGCTAATGGCATTTACTGTTTGTGATAATATGGATTGACGTATACAAAGCGAGTGGGCATCGCAAATCGTGCATCACTGTGCATGTTCACTTGCCCACTCGCTGTCGTGCTTTTTCGTGAAAACTCGTGTCTGTTTTTTTCACTTGTCGCCAGCTTGCTGCTGTTGCGGTTGCTGCGCTTTCTGCTGCTCGAGGTGCTGCTTCAGCTGCTCGTAGGCCGGGTCGACATAGGCCTCGGTCGATGAGCCGCTGTAGGCCGGCGTGACACTCGTGGCGGCTCCGCGCTTGAACGTGCCCGTGAAGCCTTCGAGCTTGATGGTGTTGGCGTCGATAAGCGACATGGTGGCGAATTCGTCGCCATCCTCGTCGTAGACGCACACCAGCTTGCCGCCTTGCAGCGTGCCGTGGTAGGCGCGTTCCACGCCACTCTCGTTGGTGTGCTTGCCGGTCACCTTGCCGGTGGCTTCGTCGAATTCCACCGTCAGCAGGTGGGTGCACACGCCGCCCACGCCGTCGCTGTAGCTGTTGGTGTAGGTGCCCGTGAAGTTGGCCGGGGTCACCGCCGCGCGGGCGGCGGGAGCCTTGCGGGCATGCGATTTCTTCTTCTGAGGCGCCGCGTTGGCCGAACCGATGCACAGCAGCAGCGCTGCGATGAGCAGATAAAGAATCTTTTTCATTTCGCTTATAATTATTATAGAATAACCCTACTCGACTGCAAAGTTATAGCTTTTTTCGCAAACACGCCACATCTCGCCGTGAAAAACGCACCAATCGGCCTAAATCTTTCGTCAATCGCCCGAATGGGGCAAGTCGATGTCGCCTTCGTAGACGATGGTGGCCGGCCCGGTGAGCACCACGTGGCCGTCGCTCTGGCGCCATTCCACATGGAGCGTGCCGCCGTCCATGACGACGTCGGTGCTGCGGCCGCACCGCCCGCTGACGGCTGCCGCCACCGCCGTGGCGCAGGCGCCTGTGCCGCACGCCAGGGTGATGCCGCTGCCACGCTCCCACACGCGCATGCGGATGCCGCCAAGCAGCACCTGGGCGAACTCGATGTTGCATCGGTCGGGAAAGCAAGCGTGCCGCTCCAGCAGTGCCCCGCGGGCGGCCACATCGACGGCCTCGACATCGTCGACAAAAACCACATAGTGCGGGTTGCCCATCGACACGAACACGCCTTCGGGCAGCCCTTCGCCATCGCCGGGGCGGTACTGGTCGGCCCGCTCCAGCTCCGGTGCCGACATATCCACCGCCACGCTCTCCACCAGGCCATCGGCGCCGACGGTGAGTTGCAGCGTCTTCACGCCCGAGGCCGTGAGCAGCCTGACGGCGGTGAGCCGCGTCAGCCCACGCTCGTAGACGTACTTGCCGATGCATCGGCTGGCGTTGCCACACATCATGCCCTCCGAGCCGTCGGCGTTGAAGATGCGCATGGTGAAGTCGGCTTCGGGCACCGAGGAGCGCCCTATCAGCACCAGGCCGTCGCTGCCCACGCCCATGTGGGGGCGGCTCCAGACGATGGCCGCCTTCTCGGGGTCGGGAATGGGAAACTGGGTGGTGTCGACAAAGATGTAGTCGTTGCCCACGCCATGCATTTTCACAAAATGTACTTTATCGCTCATCATCTCACCATAAATTTCAGCCTCAAGGCGCATCAAGCATTCCCAATTGTGCATTGTGCATTGAGAATTGCAACAGCCTCGAAAGCGTTTCCGATGCAAAGATATGAATAAAACCGCAAGCAGCGCAGGTTTCGAATGCATTTTTATTGATTGTTTACAAAGATTTCGGCTATCGCATCCTTTTCGCCAAAAAAGAATAAAAACACATGGCAGGGCTTTGCCGTAGGCCGTGAATGCACTACTTTTGCTCTCCATAGCATTATTATGAACTTTGACAACTCAACACTACCAATAAAAAATGGGAAAATACAATTTTGACCACTGCATCGACCGCCGCGGCACACGGTGTAAAAAAACCGACCTTCTCCGTCAAGAATTCGGCCGCGACGACCTGCTGCCACTCTGGATTGCCGACATGGACTTCGCCGTTTGCCCCGACATCACCGAGGCCATCGTGAACCGTCTGCAACACCACCCCATCTACGGCTACACCTGCCTCTACGACGACTACTGGCAAGCCATCATCGACTGGCAACGCGAGCATAACGCCTTCGAATTCACGCGCGACGAGGTCACCTTCATCCCTGGCGGCGTGACCGCATTTGGCATGGTGGTGAACCACTTCACCCGCCCGGGCGACAAGATTGTGATTCAGCCGCCGGTCTACTTCGACTTCCGCGAGGTGATTGTAGGCAACGGACGTGTGCCTGTGTGCAACAACCTGGTGCACACCCCCGACGGCTTCTACACCATGAACCTCGACGAGCTGGAGCGCATCTTCGAGCAGGAGCACCCGGCGCTGATGGTGGTGTGCAACCCGCAGAACCCCATCGGCATCGCCTGGCCGGCCGACGTGCTGCGTCGCGTGGCCGCACTGGCCCGCCGCCACGGCGTGCTGCTGTTCAGTGACGAGGTGTTTGGCGACATCATGCTCTACGGCCACCACCACACCCCCACGGCCACCGTGAGCGACGACGCTGCCGCCGTCACCATCACCTGCGGAGCCCCGAGCAAGACGTTCAACATAGCCGGCTTCAAGAGCACATGGCTGGTGATCAAGAATCCCGAGCTGCGCAAGCCATTCTTCAAATGGATTGAGGTGAACGAGGTGTGCAACTCCAACATTGTGGCCCTTGTGGCCACCGAGGCAGCCTACCGCCACGGCGCGCAATGGCTCGAGGAGTGCATCGCCTACATCGAGGGCAACGTCGACTATGTGGTGCAATACTGCCACGACCGCATTCCAGGTGTCGAGGCCATACGTCCGCAGGCATCCTACCTGGTGTGGCTCGACTTCACCGGGCTGGGCATGACGCACGAACAAGTCATCGACCTGCTCGTCGACCGCGCCCACCTGGCACTGAACGACGGAGCGATATACGGCGAACCGGGGTTGTGCCACGCCCGCATCAACATGGGTTGTCCGCACAGTGTGCTCGAGCAGGCCATGCGCCAGCTCGAAGCCGCCATACGGTGAATGCTCACAAAAAACGGCTCTTTTCGGCGAAAATGCTCTTTTCCACCCTTTCTTTGTGGCCAACTGCAATTAATTCATTAACTTTGCACCTTAATATATAATGTGCGTCACGAAATTGTGCAGTGTGCACCGCAAATTGTGCATCGCAAATTGTGCATTGTGAATTGTGCATTGTGAATTTAAAGAAAGCTATGAAACTCGAATGGAGACACGTGCGTCTGGCGACACTGGCGGCCATCTGCAGCATCGGCCCTCTGGCGGCGAGCGCACAACTCAAACCCACCTACAGCAACCCGCTCACAGTCAGCAAGGCCGACGCCCCCCTCACCGTGGTCGTGCCCGAGGTGCCCACCAGCGTATCCTTTGCCGGGAAGACCATCAGTTTCGACCGCGTCGACATGGCCGAGCGGCTCGACCGCGAGCTCACCGCCATCGTCTACGGGCAGACGAGCATGCTGCTCTGCCTCAAGCGCGCCAACCGCTACTTTGCGCCGCTCGAAAAGATTCTGCGCGACGAGGGCGTGCCCACCGACTTCCTCTACCTGGCCTGCACCGAGAGCGTGCTCGACCCGGGAGCCTACTCCTCGGCCAAAGCCGCCGGAATGTGGCAGCTGCTGGCCGAGACCGCACGGCAGTACGGCCTCGAGGTGAACGACGACGTCGACGAGCGTTACGACCCCGAGCGCAGCGCCGTGGCCGCCTGCCGATACCTCAAGGCGGCCTATGCCAAGTATGGCGACTGGGCCACCGCAGCCGCCAGCTACAACGCCGGCATGGGACGCATATCCGGCGAACTGTCGAAGCAGGGCCAGCAGTCGTCGTTCGACCTCTATATCAACCAGGAGACCACCCGCTACGTGTACCGCATACTGGCCTACAAGCTCATCATGGAGAATCCGCAGCGCTACGGCTACCGCCTGCACCGCAACCAGCTCTACCAGCCCATCCGCTACACCGAGGTCGAGGTCAGCACGTCGGTGCCCAGCTGGGTGGACTGGGCACAGCAGCAAGGACTCTCCTACGCACAGCTGCGCGAGGCCAACCCCTGGATCCGCAATTCCAAACTCACCAACACCAGCGGGAAGACCTACCGCGTGCGCATCCCCTTGAAGGACGACCTCTACCGCAGTTCCCGCCGCACGGTGGTCCACAACCCCAAGTGGACCGTTGATTGACCTGCGCCGCGCCCGGGCCGTTCACAAGAATAACCAGCAAAATCCGATATGATGCCAAAACTCCGATTCCTCCTCCCCACCATGGCCTCCACCCTGCGCGTGGCAGCTGCCTCGATGTGTCTGGCGGCGTGCGCCATCAGCCTTGCCGCGCAAAGCCCCATCGCGGCCCGATGGGACATGGGCGCCAACGACGCCGAGCCTGGCTGGTACAGCTCGCGGCTCGTGCTGCGCAACACTGCCGACGTGGCCCTCACGGCCGACTGGCAGCTCTACTTCAACCAATTCTCGCGCACCGTCAGGCTGCCCGACAACTGCCCCATCGACATCCAGGAGGTGGCCACCACCTACTACCGCCTCACGCCCAACTCGCGCTACCAGCCCCTGGCACCCGGCGACTCGCTCGTCATCGACCTGATGATGAAGGGCACCTTCGTCAACTATTGCTACCGGCCCCAGGGTGCGCACCTGGTGCGCGCCGGCGACACGGCCCACCCCGTGCCCGTCGACCTGACCTACGGCCCGCTCGACCAGCCCCGGCAGTGGCGGCCCGGCGTGCCCTACCCCGACGGCAACTATATGTGGAACTACAACGAGCGCATCAACGCCATCGGCGATGCCTACACCGGCAACGACTACGACATCTTCCCCACCCCCAAGCAGGTAGAAATCCACGACGGCTACACGCAGCTGCCCAGCCTGGTGACCATCAAGTGCGGCACCTGGTGGAAGCCCTGGGACCGCGATGCCAAGCGCCTCAAGCAATTCCTTGCCGAACAGCTGCAACGCCGGGGCATCTACAACGCCGCCGGACAGAAAACGGTGATCGCCGTGCAGGTGAAGCCGGGTCTGAACTCCAATCCCGAGTACTACACCCTCAGCGTGGCCGACGGCCGCATCACGCTCACGGGAGCCAGCACGCAGGGGGCGCTCAACGCCATCAAGACCCTAGTGGCCGCCATCGACCACTGCGAGAGCAACCGCCTGCAAAATGCCCAGGTGAGCGACTGGCCCGACCTGCCGCAGCGAGGCTTTATGCTCGACGTGGCCCGCAACTTCACCACCTTCGACAACCTCAAGCGGTTCATCGACCTGCTGGCCTACTATAAAATCAACCGCTTCCAGTTCCACTTCACCGACGACGAGGCCTGGCGCCTCGAAATTCCCGGCCTGCCCGAGCTCACCGAGGTGGCCTCGCGGCGCGGGTGCACGCTCGACGAGCGCCAGTTCCTGACGCAAATCTTCGACGGCAACGGCAATCCCGACGACCTCACCCAGAGCGCCAACGGCCACCTCACCCGCCAGCAGTTCGTCGAGTTGCTGCGCTATGCCCGCCTGCGCGGCGTGCGGGTGATTCCCGAAATCGAGACCCCCGGCCATGCCCGCGCCGCCATCGTGGCCATGCGAGCCCGCCAGGCGCGCTATGCCGCCTCCAACCCCGCCCTGGCCAATGTTTTCGTGCTCTGGGACGAACGCAACACCTCGGCCTACACCTCGGCGCAGGGCTATCACGACAACGTGCTCAACGTGGCCAGCGAGGGCGTGTACCGTTTCCTGACCAAAGTGGTCGACGAACTGGCCAAGATGTATAAGGAAGCCGGGCTGAAGCTCGAGGTGGTTCACCTGGGTGGCGACGAGGTGGCCACGGGAGCCTGGAGCCAGTCTCCCGACGTGCAGGCGCTCATGCAGCGCGAGCACCTGGCCGACGAGCACGCCGTGAGCGAGTACTACCTGCGCCGCGTCACCGACATCCTCCACGCCCGCGGCATCCGCATCGAGGGGTGGCAGGAGGTGGCTCAGAACCACAGCGCCGAGTTCGACCGCATCATGCAGCCGCGAGTGGCCGGTGTCAACGCATGGAGCACCGTGGGCAAGCGCGACGTGGTGCCTTACCAGCTCGCCGACAAAGGCTACCCCGTCATCCTGTCGAACGTCACCAACTTCTACATCGACATGGGCTACAACTGGCACCCCGATGAGCAAGGGCTCCATTGGGGCGGAAAGGTGGACGAACTGGACTCGTGGAGCGCCTTGCCCTGGAACATCTACGCCAGCACACGCACGCAGCCCGACGGCACACCCATCGACGTGACGGCCAGCGGCACCGGCAAACCCACGTTGACACAAAAGGCCAACATCGTGGGCGTGCAGGGGCAGCTCTGGGCCGAGACCATCCGCAACTTCGACCAGGTGCAGCGGCTCGCACTGCCCAAAGTGCTCGGACTCGTGGAGCGCGGATGGAACGCCGAACCCGCCTGGAGCCGCAACCTGGCCGACACCACCGCCTATCTCGACGCCATGCACCAGTACAGCCTGAAAATAGGCACACGCGAGCTGCCTATATTGGACCGCATGGGCTACAACTTCCGCATCGGGCAGCCCGGAATCCGCATCGACGGCGGCATGCTGCTGGTCAACACCCAGTATCCCGATGTGGTGGTGCACTACACCCTCGACGGCAGCGAGCCCACGCCGCGCTCGCCGCGATGGACCGCCCCCGTGGCCCTGCCACCAGCCACCACCGTGGTCAAAGCCCGCGCCTACTACCTCGGCAAAGAGAGCGTCACCACCCGGCAAGCGGTGAAGTGACCGCCCTGCGCCGATTCATCATCAACCACTCATCCCCCACCAAAATCACCACTCCCTGCTACATCATCGACGACCAGCGGCTCGGCCGCACGCTCGGCAACTTCGCTCAGGCCTTCGACACGCAGTTGCCGGGCTGCATCGTGGCGCTGTCGGTCAAGACCAACCCGCTGCCCTACCTGCTGCGCCGCGCGCGCCAGATGGGCTACTACGCAGAAGCCGCCTCGGCCAGCGAGTGGCAACTCGCCCTCGACTGCGGCTTCGACAAGCGCCACATCGTGTACAACGGGCCGCTCAAGTCGCGCGACACCTTTCTCGACGCCGTCGGCTCAGGGGCGCTGGTCAACATCGACACCTTCCGCGAACTGCAATGGCTCGACCTGCTCCCCCACTCGGGCCGCTACGCCGTGGGGCTGCGCCTCAACGTGAACTTGTCGCAACTCTCGCCGTCCGACCAGAGCCACCCCGACGACGACAGCCGCTTCGGCTTTTCCGACACCAGCGGCGACCTCGACACCGCACTGGCCGCACTAGCCGCCATGCCGCACGTCGGCCTGGAGCGCCTGCACCTGCACCGCGCCTCGCGCACCCGGCATCCGCGCGTCTACGAGCGCCTCGTCGACCATGCGCTCACGCTCATGCGCCGGCATGGCATCGCGCTCCGCCAGCTGGACGTGGGAGGCGGATTCCAAGCCATGCTGCCCGCCCAGCCCACCCACAGCCAGTATGCCCAGGCCATCGCCCGGGCATTGGCGCGCCACCAGCAGGCCGAGCCGCTCACCGTCATCGTCGAGCCGGGACTCGCCGTCGTGGCGCAGGCGTTCACCTTTGTGTGCAGTGTGATCGACGTCAAGCACCACGACGGCGCAGCCTACGTCACCACCGACGGCTCGCGAATCGACATCGACCCCATGTGGCGCATGAACGACCTCACCTGCCAAGTGCGGCCCGCCCACCGCGACGCACCCATCGTGGAGCGTCAGATAGTGTGTGGTTGCACTTGCGTGGAGCACGACCGGCTGCTCGAACTCCACCAGCAACCGGCGCTGCAGCCCGCCGACCAACTCGTGTTCCGCCACATGGGGGCCTACACGCTCACGCTCACACCCGCCTTCATGCGCCCACACCCCGCCGTCTACGTCAGCCGCAACGGACAACTCACGCCAGTTTCGTGAATGCACAATGCTCAATGCAGAATGCACAATGCAGAATGCACAATTGAATGCACAATGCACAATGGGGGGCGCTTGATTCACTTTCTGCTTTTCCGTTTTCTTGCATCTCAAAAATATTTCGTAATTTTGTCGGCTCAATCAAAACGGATGATTTCATGAAAGCTCATATCCTCTGGCTGGCGCTTGCCGCCACCACGCTGGCCGCCTGCACCAGCAACCAATTCACCATCGACGGACGCATCGACGGTGCCACCGACTCCACCGAGCTGGTTCTCGAAGCGTCGAGCAACGGCTCGTGGTTTCTTGTCGACTCGGTGAGTGTGGGCGCCGACGGCACATTCAGCGTCAGCGACCAGGCTCCGCCCTACCCCAACATCTACCGTCTGCGCGTCGGCACCGAGGCCATCTGCCTGCCCATCGACAGCCTCGACCACATCACCGTGAGCACCACGCTGGCGCAATTCGCCACGGCCTACACGCTCTCGGGCAGCGAGCACGCCAAGCAGGTCATGGACATCGACAAGCAGGCGCAGCCGCTGGCCGGCGGACGGGGCACCGCCGAGCAGATAGCCGCCTACAAGCGCAAGGTGAGCGAGCAAATCGTGGCCGACCCGGCGGGCATTGTGGCCTACTACGCCATCAACAAGCACCTCGACGGCCGTCCGCTCTTCGACCCGCTCAACGACGACGACCTGCGCATCATTGGCGCTGTGGCCAACGCCTTCCACAGTTTCCGCCCCGACGACCCGCGCACCGACTACCTTGTGCGTGTGCTCACCACCGGGCAGCAACGCCGCCGCTCGGCCGAGCCCACCGACACGCTCTACGCCACCGAGGCATCGCTCATCAACATCCGTCTGCAGGACTTCGACGGACGCGAGCACGACCTGACGCAGGTGGCCGCACAGCACCACGTGGTGCTGCTCAGCTTCACCATGTATGCCGAAGATTTCTCGCCCGTCTACAACAAGCAGCTCAACGACCTCTACACCAAGTATCGCGACCGCCTGGCCATCTACCAGATCAGCCTCGACTCAGACCCGGTGTCGGCACGGCAGGCCGCGCAAAACCTGCCCTGGATCACCGTCTACGAGCCTAACGGCCCCGACGCCATCGAGGTGGGGGCCTACCAGGTGATGGGCGTGCCTTGCACCTTCGTCATCCGCTCGGGCGAAATCATCGAGCGCGTCGACGAGCCCACCCGCCTTCCGGCCGCTGTGGCAAGGGCTTTGTAGTTTTTTCTAGATATTCTAGAAAATCTAGATAATCTAGACAATCTAGATTTCCCTTAAAGCAACTTCTCCCAAAATGCTAGATAGCGCCGCGCCACCACTGGTGCGGCGTTGTGCTTTTCGACAAACGCCCGGCTGCGCTCGGCCCAGGCGGGCAGCTCGGCCTTGCGCTCGATGATGCGCTCGAGCTGCGCGTCGATGTCGCCCTCCACCATCGGGTCGACGTTCACAATCGGGTGGTTGTCGCGCTCGCCTATCAACTCGTAGTACTCCGGCTCGGCGCCCGACACCGCCACCAGCCCCTGCGCCATGCCAATGAGCGCGTTGGTGGCGGGAGTGTAGCTGTAGATTTGGTCCAGAATCACGTGACACGAGCGCATGCGGCGCGTGTACTCGTCGTAGGGCAGCCGCTCGGCCACCACCAGCTCGCAGCGGTCGGGCCAGCGGTGGGCCACGCGCCGCGCGGCCGCCAGCAGGCGGTCGGTGCCCTTCACCACGGTGCGGTCGGGCTGGATGCCGATGAACAGCCTCACCCGCTCCGGCTCGCGCTCCAGCGGACGCATGGGCAGTGACTCCACGTCGATGGGGATGCCGGCGTAGGCCAGCGGCTCAAAGCCCACGCGGCGGTAGGCGGCGTAATACTCCCACAGGCAGGCCACCACGCCGTCGACGTGGGCCATGATGTGGTCGTGGTGACGGCGCATGAACGGGGCCAGCCAGTTCTCCTCGGCGCGCTCCACATACTCCGGGGTGCCCACGTAGGGCGACGGCTCGCTGCCCAGCCGGTAGTCGCTGTAGCGGTAGGTGTGGCAGTCGAGACACGCGTCGACGTAGGCCACATCGGTGGCCAGCGCCGAGAACACCACGCGGCGGTTGTGGCGGCGCAGATAGTCGAACAGCAGCCTCACGCGCTCGGGGCGCAGCGTGACAAAGATGTCGCCCGCCAGCTCCACCACATCGTAGCCGCGCAGCCGTGGCAGCGCGCGCACGATGTCGGCCACATAGCGCACCGCCCCCCAGCGGCCCGGGCGGCGGAGCAGGTCGATGTCGCGGCCAGTGTCCATCCACCGCGAGCCGTCGCTCGCCACCACAGCCTCGTGGCCCTGGCGGCGCAGCTCGGTGGCCAGGCAGTTGTGCATGTTGCTCGCATCGCCGGCAAAGAGTATTCGCATCGCAGCTTTCTGTTTAGAATTCCGACTGCGAAATTACTGCAAAACCTCCGAATCGCAAAAGCAACGCCCGTATTTTTTGACTCCCAGTGCACCTTGGGCTTCCACTTTTGCGCCATTTCCGACCGATAACCGGAAAAAAATTGCTACTTTTGCACATTCAATCCAATCCAAACGCCAATTATGAAAAAATCTGTTCTCCTTGCCCTGCTCACTGCCGCCGCATGCAGCCTGGGCAGCAGCGTGCAAGCCGCCAACACCGGCGACTTCAACAACGACGGAGCCATCGACATCGACGACGTGAACTTGCTCATCAACGTCATGCTCCACAAGTCCGACATCGACGTGGCCGTGGCCGACGTGACGGGCGACGGCACCGTCGACATCGACGACCTGAACAAATTCATCAACGTGATGCTCCACAAGGACAGCTTCGGCGACGACTACACCATCGACCCGCCCGTCACGCCGCCGACGGGCATCGACGACAAAGCCTTCCTCGAGCTCACCGCCACCACGTTCGCACAGCAGTTCAAGGCCAACGACTTCCGCAACATCGCCGAACTCGTGCGCGGTGCCAAGGACTACGACACCAGCGAGGTGGAAGAGTGGTTCGACGACTGCTGGAAAGCCATGAGCACCGCGCTCGGCGAGCCCCGAACCGAGACGCAAGTCGAATCCTACGATCCCTACGAATACACCTACATCTACAACTACGTCGACTATAAGACGCTCATCAAGGCCTCGCTCTTCACGGGCCACTTCACCGTTGCCGACGGCAAGTGGCACCGCACCCCGGCCAGCGACCTCCAGTTCACCTTCACCGACCGCATGGGCAACCCCTGCGTGGCGCACCTCACCACCAGCGGCAACACCAAGGAAGTGCACCTGCTCGACCAGGAATTCTGGGACCAGATATCGTGGGCCGAAACCGAAGAATACCACTACCGCGTTGAATACGTCGAGGGCGAGCGGCAAATCTTCGTCATGATTCCCGAGCACATCACCCTCACGTTCACCCAGGGCGGCAACACGCTGGTGAACGCCAAAGCCGACATCGACGTGAGCGGCATCAAGTCCACCGAGTGGGACCTCGGCCGCGACGCGCTTTCGGTAAAAGCCATCGCACAGGTCAACAACTACACCGTCCAAGCCTCCCGCGCCGTCTACAATCCCGCCGACGGTGCTCACGCGGTGGTGAAAATCAGCCGTGGCAACGACGTGCTCCTCTACGGCGGAGCCGATGCCCAGGGCTATGCCGACCTGAGCTACGGCGAAGACCTGGACGACGATTTCGACACCTCCACCCTCGGCGCAGCCGCCTTCACGTTCAACTTGATGGGCTGGCTCCAGATCAAGGGCACCGTCGGCAGCGTCCATTCGCTCGCCCGCGCGCTCCAGAACGCCGAGGACAACGACAACAACGAGCAGGAATTCAAACGCTACATCGACCGTGCCAACAGCCAGTTCGACTGCCAATTCTACTATCGCGGCGAAGCCACCTCGCGCGGAACCATCGCCATTGAGCCATACCTCGAAGACTACTGGAACGGCTACGAATACTGGTCGTTCGAGCCCATCATCACCTTTGCCAGCGACGGCTCGTCGTACGCCTTCGAGACCTACTTCACCGAAGACGTCTTCCCCAACGCCACCAGCACCTTCCGCAACCTTGTGGACGACTTCCTCGACCTCTACGACCTCACCGGCCTCGACCGATAAAGGGAGGGGGAAAGATACAGCGTAAGAGATGCAGAAAGCGAGCCGCAAGAGCCCAGCAGCGCAAGCCGCCACACGCGGCAGGGCGCTGCACAGCATCATGCCGCGCAGAATCATGTCTTCGCCCGGGCGGCTCGCTCGCCATCTGCTGCTTGTCTGCTTCTACTCATTGCTGCCCGGCTATTGCTGGGGCAACCCCGACTCCCTTCAGCTCCAGCTGCCCGAAGTGACCGTGAGTCCCGACGGCAGCCAGCGCCTCACGCCGCAGTCGCTCGGCGACACGCGGGTGCGCTGGGACCGCACCACACTCGAGCGCATGCCCCAGGTGCTCGGGCAGGCCGACGCCCTGCGGCTGGCGCAGCTGCTGCCCGGCGTGGCCACCAGCAGCGAGTATGACGGCGGACTGCACATCTACGGCAGCGCCGGCTCGCACAACGCCTTCACCATTGGGCGCGTGCCCATC
>CAMVDK010000021.1 GCA_947166165.1 uncultured Porphyromonadaceae bacterium | reverse complement strand
ATCCACACGGGCAAGCTCGCCCACGCCTATCTCTTCTGCGGCCCTCGCGGCGTGGGAAAGACCACCTGCGCACGCATCTTCGCCAAGACCATCAACTGCCTCAACCCCCGTCAGGACGGCGAGGCATGCAACGAATGCGAGTCCTGCCAGGCGTTCAACGAGCAGCGCTCCATGAATATCCACGAACTGGATGCCGCCTCCAACAACTCCGTCGATGATATCCGCGCCCTCATCGACCAGGTGCGCATCCCGCCCCAGATAGGCAAGTACAAGGTGTTCATCATCGACGAGGTGCACATGCTCTCCACCGCCGCCTTCAACGCCTTCCTCAAGACGCTGGAGGAGCCGCCCGAATACGCCATCTTCATCCTCGCCACCACCGAGAAGCAGAAGGTGATTCCCACCATCCTGTCGCGATGCCAGATCTACGACTTCACGCGCATCACCGTGCCCGACATCGTGCAGCAGCTGCAGTACATCTGCCAGCAGGAGGGCATCACCGCCGAGCCGGCCGCCCTCAACGTCATCGCGCAGAAGGCCGACGGCGGCATGCGCGACGCACTGTCGATCTTCGACCAGGTGACCGCCTCGAGCGAGGGCAACATCACCTATCAGAGTGCCATCGACAACCTGAACGTGCTCGACCACGACTACTACTTCCGGCTGGTGGACACCTTCCTGGCCGGCGACGTGCCGCAGGCGCTGCTCATCTACCGCGACATCCGCGACAAGGGCTTCGACTCGCTCTTCTTCGTCAACGGGCTAGCGCAGCACCTGCGCGACCTGATGGTGGCCAGCACGCCGCAAACGCGCCAGTTGCTCGAGATGAACGCCGAGGTGGCCGAGCGCTATGTGCAGCAGGCCGCCAAGCTGCCTGTGGGATTCTTCTACCGCGCGCTCGACCTGTGCAACACCTGCGACCTGAGCTACCGCAACGCCACCAGCAAACTGCTGCTCGTGGAGCTCACGCTCGTCAAGTTGTGCCAGATCATGGCGCCCGTCCCTCTGCCCACTCCCCCTACCCCCAACCCCGGCATCCACAAAATCACCCCCTCCGCCCCCCAGCAGCAGGCTCCGCAGCAGCCGGCACCCCAGCAGCCGGCACCCCAGCGACCGGCTCCGCAGCCTGCCGCGCCGCCCGCCGGCTACCAGCCGCCCGCAGCGCCGCCACGGCAGGCCCTGGCCGCCGAGCCGCCCGCTCCGCCCATCCGCCGCACCGAACCGGCTCGAGCCCGCACAGCCGGACCCACACGCGTGCTGATCAACAACGCCGCCGCGCAGCAGCAGCCACAGCAGCAGGAGGACACAGCCACACCGCAGTCAGCCGTCAGGCGGCAGCCCTTCACCCACGAGCAGCTCCTCGACGCCTGGAAGCAGTACATCGCCTCACACGCCCACAAGCAGCTCGTGGTGTCGACCATGAACATGGCCAAACCCGTGCCCGTGAGCGACAACCTATACGAAATCCACGTCACCAGCCAGGGGCAGATGGAATTCTTCGAAAGCTCCAAACCGGCCATCATGCAATTCCTGCGCGACAAAGTGGGCAACGACATGCTCGCCATCGACGTGAAGCTCGTCGAGGACAAAGGCGAACACCGCATCTGGACGCAGCGCGAAGTGGTCGACAGCATCAGGCAGCACAACCCTAAGTTCAACGACTTCATCAACGACTTCCAGCTCGGCCTGGCATGACACCCGCACTCCACCCATCACACATCCTAACTTTATCAACTACGTGACTATGCGACTAAAAACGATTCGAACCGCGCTTGCAGCCGTGTTCTTCACCCTCATCACCATCCTGCTGCTCGACTTCACGGGCACCGTGCACCACTGGCTGGGATGGATGGCCAAAATCCAGTTCCTGCCCGCCGTGCTGGCGCTCAACGTGGTGGTCGTCGCCCTGCTGGTGCTGCTCACCCTGGTGTTCGGACGCATCTACTGCTCGGTGATCTGCCCGCTGGGCGTGATGCAAGACCTCATCTCCCACCTGCACAGCCGCCGGGCCAAGAACCGCTTCACCTACTCCAAAGCCCTCACCTGGCTGCGGCTCGCCATGCTTGCCGTGCTTGTGGTGGCCATTGCCGCCGGCCTCGGCTCGCTGGTGGCGCTACTGGCACCCTACAGCACCTACGGCCGCATCGCCGCTGGCCTGCTGCAACCCATCTACCTGTGGGTCAACAACGCTCTGGCGGCCATCGCCGAGCACTACCACAGCTATGCCTTCTACAGCCGCGAGGTGTGGATGCGCAGCCTGCCCACGTTTGTCCTCGCGCTGGCGGCCTTTGTGCTCATCGCCGTGCTGGCATGGCGCGGCGGACGCACCTACTGCAACACCATCTGCCCCGTGGGCACCGTGCTGGGCTATCTGGCCAAGTTCTCGTGGCTCAAGGTGCGTTTCGATGCCGACAAGTGCAAGTCGTGCAGCCTGTGCACCAAGAATTGCAAGGCCAGCTGCATCGACCACACCACCCACACCGTCGACCACACGCGCTGCGTGGCCTGCGGCAACTGCCTGAGCAAATGCAAGTTCGACGCGCTCTACTATGGCCCGGCCCGCAAGGCGCAGCAAGCCGCCACAGCGCCCACCGAGGAGCAAACGGCAAAAACCGCCCCGGCCGACGAGGCCCGCCGCGCCTTCCTCGTGGGAGGTGCCATCGTGGCTGCCGAAGCCGCCCTGGCGCAGGCCGGCAAGAAGGTGGACGGCGGCCTGGCCGAAATCGAGGACAAAACCGCACCCAAGCGCACCACCCCGCTCACCCCGCCGGGCTCGCTCAGCGCGCGCAACATGGCCCGCCACTGCACCGCCTGCCAGCTGTGCGTCACCCACTGCCCCAACGACGTGCTCCGCCCCAGCGGCGACCTGGCCACCCTCATGCAGCCCACCATGAGCTACGAGCGCGGCTACTGCCGCCCCGAGTGCACCCGGTGCAGCGAGGTGTGCCCCACGGGAGCCATCCGGCCCATCGACACGGCCACCAAGTCGGCCACACAAATCGGCCATGCCGTGTGGAAAAAAGAGAACTGCGTCGTGGTCACCGACGGCGTGAGCTGCGGCAACTGCGCCCGCCACTGCCCCTCGGGAGCCATCATGATGGTGCAGCTCGACCCCAACAACGACTCCTCGCCCATGGTGCCCGCCGTCGACCGCGCCAAGTGCATCGGCTGCGGCGCCTGCGAGTACCTGTGCCCCGCAAGACCCTTCGCCGCCATCTACGTAGAAGGCCACGAAGTGCACAAAGAAATCTGACCATCACATAATTGTGAATTGAAATTGTGCATCAAAATTGTGAATTGTGCATTGTGAATTGTGCATTGTGAATAGTGCATTGTGCATTGAGAAATTGTGAATTGTGCATTAAAATAAGGTAACCAATGAGCAAAACATACTCCCGCCGAGGCTTCCTCAAGGCCCTGGGTGTGATAGGCACCACCGCCGCCACATCCACCATCGTGAGCTGCACCAGCAGCGAGAACTCCGCCAGCGCCGGCACCGACCAGGAGCCGCCCATCGGCAAGATGACCTACCGCACCAACCCCACCACCGGCGACAAGGTGTCGCTGCTCGGCTACGGCATGATGCGGCTGCCAACCGTCGAGACCAACGGCTCGGCACGCGAGGAGAACGATGCCGAAATCGACCAGGACATGGTCAACCGACAGGTGGACTACGCCATCGAACACGGCGTGAACTACTTCGACACGTCGCCCGCCTACTGTCGCGGACGCAGCGAGACCGCCACCGGCATCGCGCTGGCACGGCACAAACGCAACGAATACTTCATCGCCACCAAACTCTCCAACTTCGCTCCCGAGACCTGGTCGAGGCAGGCGAGCATCGAGATGTTTCACAACTCGCTCAAGCAACTGCAGGTCGACTACATCGACTACCTGCTCCTGCACGCCATTGGCGGCGGCGACGACGCCATGGACACCTTCAACAAGCGCTACATCGACAACGGCATACTCGACTTCCTGGTCGAGCAGCGCGACAAGGGCGTGATACGCAACCTGGGATTCAGCTACCACGGCGACATCGCCATCTTCGACCACGCGCTCAAAATGCAGGACGACGGGAAAATCAAGTGGGACTTCGTGCAAATCGAGCTCAACTACCTCGACTGGAAATATGCCAACGAAATCAACGACCGTAACACCGACGCCGAGTACCTCTACGCCGAACTGGTCAAGCGCGGCCTGCCGTCGGTCATCATGGAGCCGCTGCTGGGCGGACGGCTCGCCAACCTGCCCGAGCCGCTGGCCGGACGGCTGCTGGCGCGCGACCCGCAACGCACCATCGCCTCGTGGGCCTTCCGCTACGCCGGCACCTTCCCAAAGGTGCTCACTGTGCTCAGCGGCATGACGCGCATGGAGCACCTCAAGGAGAACCTCAACACCTACTGCCCCCTCGAGCCGCTCAACGACGAAGAGATGAAATTCCTCGAGCACATTGCCGAGGAATACGTCAGCTTCGACATCATCCCCTGCAACGACTGCAAATACTGCATGCCCTGCCCCTACGGACTCGACATCCCCGCCATCTTCGTGCATTACAACAAGTGCCTCGTCGAGCAGAACGTGCCGCGCGACACCGGCTCGCCCGCCTACCGCAAGGCGCGCCGCGTCTTCCTCGTGGGCTACGACCGCTCCGTGCCGCGACTGCGCCAGGCCGACCACTGCATCGGCTGCGGACAGTGTGAGTCGCACTGCCCACAGCGCATACGCATCCCCCGCGAGATGGAGCGCATCAGCCGCTACGTCGACGCCCTCAAGCGCGACGATACCAAAGGCCTCGCCGAAACCACCAAGACCGACGAAGAAGAGCAGTAAACACGACGCACACAGCAATGCGCGGGTCACGACCCTACGGCCGCGGCCCGCGCATTGTGCGCACTCGCCATCTGCGCCGGCACTCACGCCGGCGCGCCGCGCTCGATGGCTTTGGCCTCATCCCACAGGGCGTCCATCTGCTCCAGGGTCATGTCGTTCAGGCGCAGGCCCATCTCCTTGGCCCGACGCTCGATGTGGTTGAAACGGAAAATGAACTTGCGGTTGGTGCGCTCCAGCGCGTTGTCGGGACGCACACCGTAGAGCCGGGCCGCGTTGACAATGGCAAACAGCAAGTCGCCGAACTCCTTCTCGCGATCCACCTCGTGGCCGTCGGCCAGCTCGCGCTCCACCTCGGCCAGCTCCTCGCGCACCTTGTCCCACACGTCCTCCTTCTTCTCCCAGTCGAAGCCCACGTTGGCCGCCTTCTCCTGCACGCGCTCGGCCTTGATGAGCGACGGCAGCGTGGCCGGCACGCCACCCAGAACCGTCTTGTTGCCACCCTTCTCCTTCATCTTGATCAGCTCCCAGTGGTCGAGCACTTCGCGCGCCGTCGAGGCCTTTTCGTTGCCGTAGACGTGCGGATGGCGGAAGATGAGCTTCTCGCAGGCCGCGTTACACACATCGGCGATGTCGAACTCGCCCTTCTCCTCGCCGATTTTGGCGTAGAAAAGCACGTGGAGCAGCACGTCGCCCAGCTCCTTGCGGATGGCCGTGTGGTCGTCGGCGATGATGGCCTCGGCCAGTTCCATGGTTTCCTCGATGGTGTTAGGGCGCAGACTCTCGTTGGTCTGCACGCGGTCCCACGGGCAGCGCTCACGAAGCGTGTCGAGCACGTCGAGGTAGCGCCCAAAGGCCGCCAGTTTCTCTTCTCGGCTATGAAGCGGCATAACGATAAGCAGTTAGCTATTTTTATGATAAACAGTTTTCCATTTTCCGATGCAAAATTACGAAAAACCCGCCGAACCACAAAACCATCCGTCCGAACAACCGCCAAACAACCGTCCCGACGGGGCACCTGCGAAAGCCTACGCCACCCGCCCCCATGTAGGCAAAATCAGACAATCAAGGACAACTGAAGACAATCAAGGACAACAAAAGACAATCAAAGGGGTTCCTGCAAAAAACTGTGTCTATATCGACAACCAACACTCGAAGAGTGTCATTTGGGTAACCCAGGGCCACTGCACAGCGGTGGCCCTGGGTCAAGGGATGCAATCAGAGTGCCTCTGAAGGAGGCCACACGAGTGTGAGGGGGGAATACCGCAGCCATAGTGGCCTCCTCCGGAGGCATTTCTGCCAGCTGATGGCACCCCGGGCCATCGCTGCGCGCTGTTCCGGGGTTATCTAGATTTAGCCCTCCGGGCATTCTCAATCGATGTATCGCTGTTCTGAAACCTTTATGCTGGGGGCAACACAAAAATAATTGCATTAAAAAACGAATGATGAGCGGTGATTTTTAAATTTGTGGAAACTTTTTGATAATTCATGTTGGTTGTCAGTCCATTCGGTCATCCGGCCATGACAGGTCATGGCCCTACCGTCGGCGGGTTTGGCGCGGTGATGCGGCGTTTTGACGCGGTCAACTGGCCACGCCAAGGCGAGGCCCTACTATCGGCGGGTTTGCTTCGGTCATCCGGCCATGACAGGTCATGGCCCTACCGTCGGCGGGTTTGGCGCGGTGATGCGGCGTTTCGGCGAAATCAATGCCTTGCGTTCTTAATTCTCCCACCGAAGCAAACGCTTGTGTTCGTATGTCTAAAAAACCGCAGTCAAATATAGTCCTTATGTCCTTATAGTCTAAAAACTCGGCCACCGAGCCGCCATGTATGACGGCTCTACAGTCCTGCCGAAGCAAACGCTTTTGTTCGTATGTCTAAAAAACCGTGGTCGAATACGGTCCTTTTGTTCTTATAGTCTAAAAAAACTCTTATAGTCCAAAAAAAACTCGGTCGCCGAGCCGCGGGTGGCAGGGGCTCAGGGTTTTGCTGGCGTCTCGGATTATGGGGCTTGATTTTTCGTGTTTTGGGAAAAAGGATGTAATTTTGCATGGTTTTTCGTGTTGGCGAATGGCTGCCGCGAGGCTTGGCCCGCCTTTTTCCACTCTGCAACGATGATGAAACGATTGAAACAATACCTGTCCACGTCGGCGCTGGCTCCTGTGTGGGCCGCCGTGTGGAATCTTGTGCTGGTGCTGGTGTGCTATGCGCTGTGCCGCGTGTTGTATCTGCTCGAGAACTGGCAGCTGCTGCGGGGTGCGCTCGACGGCGGCGCGGGCAACCTGCTGCGTGGGGCGTGGGCCTTCGACGCCTCGGCCATCGCCTACACCAACGCCCTGTGGCTGGTGCTGATGCTGCTGCCGTGGCACGGCAAGGAGCGCCCGGCCTATCACCGCGCGCTGCGCTGGCTATTTGTGGTGGTGAACGGCGTGGCGGTGGCGCTTAACCTGATGGATGCGGTCTATTTCCCCTATACGCTTCGGCGGACCACGAGCACGGTGTTCGGCGAGTTTTCGCGCGAGGGCAACCTGGCGGGCATCTTCGCCACCGAGGCTGTGCGCCACTGGTATCTGGTGGTGGCCTTTGCCGTGATGGTGTGGGGCTTGTGGCGGCTCTACCTTCGTCCGCGCCTCGAGCGCCGGCGGCTGGTGTGGTGGCGCTACACGCTGTCGCTGCTCGCCGCTCTGGCGGTGGCGGCTCCGCTCACGGTGGCCGCCATGCGCGGCGGGTTCACAACGGCTGTGCGCCCCATCACGGTGAGCAACGCGGCGCAATATGTGGCGCGTCCCACCGACGCCGCCCTGGTGCTCAACACGCCGTTCTCGCTGCTGCGCACGCTGGGCAAGGACGTGTTCCGCGTGCCGGCCTACTACGCCAGCGAGCGGGAGCTGGAGGCGGTCTACACGCCGCTGCACGTGCCTGCCGACACGGCCGCCATGCGCCGCAAGAATGTGGTGGTGCTCATCGTGGAGAGCTTCGGCCGGGAGTACATAGGCGCGCTGAACCGCGACCTGGAGGGCGGGCGCTACCGGGGCTACACGCCCTGCGTCGACTCGCTCATCGCGCGCAGCGTGACGTTCACCCACAGCTACTGCAACGGGCGCAAGAGCATCGACGGCATGCCGTCGATACTGTCGTCGATACCGATGTTTGTGGAGCCGTTCTTCCTCACGCCGGCGTCGATGAACCAGGTGAGCGGCATGGCGGGTCTGCTGGGTGCCGAGGGCTATGAGACGGCCTTCTTCCATGGCGCGCAGAACGGCAGCATGGGTTTCCAGGCCTTTGCGCAGGCCACGGGGTTCCAGCACTACTATGGGCGCACCGAGTTCAACGCCGACAAGCGCTTTGGCGGCGACCGCGACTTCGACGGCACATGGGCCATATGGGACGAGCCCTTCCTGCAGTACTACTGCACCAAGATGGGCGAGATGCGCGAGCCGTTCATGACGGCGGTGTTCACCGCGTCGTCGCACCACCCGTTCGCCATCCCCGAGGAATATGAGGGCCGGTTTGCCTCCGGCCCGCTGGCCATCCACCGCTGCATCCGCTACACCGACATGGCCCTGGGCCGCTTCTTCGAGGCCGCCAGCCGGCAGCCGTGGTACGGCAACACGCTCTTCGTGCTCACCAGCGACCACACCAACATGAGCGACCATGCCGAGTATCAATCCGACCTGGGGGGCTTCTGCTCGCCCATCATCCTGTTCGACCCCAGCGGCGAGCTGCAGCCCGCCATGGTCGACAAGGTGGCGCAGCAAATCGACATCCTGCCCACGGTGCTGGGGCTGCTGCACTACAAGAAGCCCTACGTGGCCTTCGGCATCGACGTGCTGGCCACGCCGGCCGACGACACCTGGGCGGTGAACTACCTGAACGGGGTGTATCAATACGTGAAGCACGGCCTGGTGCTGCAGTGGGACGGCACGCGCACCGTGGGCCTCTACAGCCTCGACGACCGGCTGATGCGGCACAACCTCACTGGCAAGCGCACCGAGCAGGCGGCCATGGAGCGCGAGCTCAAAGCCATCATCCAGCAGTATATGGCCCGCATGACGCAGGACCGGCTCGTGGCGCGGTGACGTGGCTCCACCGCCGCGCTTTGACGGCTATTGGCCCATGTAATCGCACACGGCGTCGACCTGCCGGGCGAAATCGCTGCCGAAAGCGTGCTCGAAAAAAGCGCTGCCGATGGTGAACGCCCAGGGCCCGGCCTGCTTCACCTCGTCGAGCCGCTGGAAGCTGTTGATGCTTCCGGCCAGGCACACCGGCGCGTCGACGGCGTCGACCATGGCGCGGTTGAGCGCCACGGCGTCGCCGGTGTAGCGGTAGCCCAGCCGGTCGATGCCGTCCACCCCCAGTTCCACCAGTTGCCGCGCCTCGGCCACCAGCTGGCCGATGTCGCCCTCGAGCACCGACGGGCGGCCGGCGATGCGTCCCACGAAGGGCATGTACCGGAGCCGGTGCCGGCGGCAGTAGTCATGAATCGATTCGGCATATTTCGTGCCCATGAGCACGTCGCAGCCGCACTCCACCGCTGTGCGTGCGCCGGCCAGGCCTTCGGCCTCGGTGTAGGCCACCACCTCGAGGCAGGTTGTCTTGCCGCAGGCCTTCATGCGGGTGTAGAGCGCCCTCATCTGCTCCACGGGCAGCGGGTGCTCCTTGAAGCCCCAGTAGCGCGCCTTGCTGTGGCGGCACTGCTCAAAAATCTGTGCAGCGTCGGGCACGGTGTAGTCGTGCCAGGTGAGCATCACGATGAGCTCGGGAGGGTATGCAGTTTTTTTCATCAACAGGTCTATGCATGGTTTCAGCGTGCAAAATTACTGCTTTCGACAGGAACTATTGCAAAAACAAGGCCAAAATCTCATAGCAGACCCGCTTCTGCGTCCACGATGCGGCGCAAAAGCGGGTCAATGGGGTCGGAGGTTTTTGTCCCGCTTTGCGGGGTCACTTGGTGTGGGAAAAGAAGAGCGTGAGCAGCGAGTCGGTGCACAATTTGGCATCTCCGCCGTGGCCTACATCGTGGCAGTACTCATAGTGGATGTCGCTGCCTTTTTTCCGCAGCTCGTTGACCCAGGCCGTGCAGTCCCATTCGCTGCGCGTGTTGGAGAAATAGACCGGGATGCTCACCTCTTTAGGCGTGGCGCACGACTGGGAGATGGCGGCCGCAAACACGTCGCCGTGCTTCGAGGCGAAGTCCCAAGCGCCCAAGCCGCCGTCCGACGAGCCGGCCAAATAGACGCGCTTCTGGTCTACGATGCCGCGCCCCACCAGGTCGTTGATCATGCGCTTGACGTCGGGCCAGCACTCGGGCCACATCACGCATTCCTTGCGGTCGGCCTTGTGGCACATGGGCATCAGCACCACGGCCTTGCGGTCGTGCCGCTCAAGGTAGGCCACGATGCTGTCGTCGGCGGCGCAGTTGGTCAGATGGTTCGACTTGCCACTGAGCCGGAGCCAGTCGTGCTCGAGGTAGCTTCCGCAGCCTCCATGCAGCCACACCACCAGCAGCGCCTTGCCCGGACGCTCGGGATGGAGGCTGACCACCTTGCAGGGGATGTTGTAAATCATCTCGCCGGCGGGCATCACGGTCACTGGCACGGTGTCGTGGATGAAGAGGGTGTCGTGAACGTAGAGGGTGTCGCGTGTCGCCGTTTGCGACGTTCCTTTTGAGCCTTGGCAGCCAGCCATGCCCGCCAGCAACAATAGCACTGCGGCAATCAACAGAAGATTCTTCATGATAGAACAAATGATTTGAGGATTAAAGTGCGTTATATCTCAGTTTTTCGATTTGGATAGAGGAATAACCCGGTTTGACTCCACAACAAGGCTTGTGTTTTCGGCCGTAAAGTTATATGGTTTTCTTTCAAAACTGCCATCACTCTGCCACTCTTAACAATTTTTAAACGGTTAACATACGCGTTTTTGTATGAAATTAGGCTTTGGCTGCTGGTGGGCATCGCCTACAACCGCGACAGTGCCTCCTCCGGCTACAAGGCCCACACCTGCGTCATCGAGCACTGGCAAGGCTGACTGCCTACTGGCGACGCTTGATGCGCCAGCCGATGGCGGCCACCAGGAGGGTCATCACCGGGCAGAGCAGGTTGAAGAAGCAGTAGGGCAGGTAGGTGAGCGTGGGCACGCCGAGCACGGTGCTCTGCGTCATGCCGCAGGTGTTCCACGGCACGAGCACCGAGGTGACGGTGGCGGCGTCCTCGGTGGTGCGGCTCAGCAGACGGGCCTCGTAGCCCTCCTTGGCGTACACGTCGCGGAACATGTCGGCAGCCAGCACGATGCTGATGAACTGGTCGCCGGTGGTGATGTTGAGCAGCAATCCCGAGCTCACGGTGCTGGCCACCAGCCCGAAGCGCGAGCGGATGGCGTTGATGATGACGCGCGTGATGCTCTCGATCATGCCGCGGGCCACGATGGCCGCGCCGAAGCACATGGCGCACAGGATGAGCCAGATGGTGTTGAGCATGCCTGCCATGCCGCCGGTCGACACCAGGTCGTTGAGCGCGGCATTGCCGGTGTCGACGGCCGTGGGGCCGAAGTAGGTCATCGCCAGTCCGCGCGCAAGGGCGGCCGGCGTGCTCAGCGACGGGTCGGCGGCAATCTGCGTGAGGATGTGCGGCTGCGCCACCAGGGCCACGACACCGGCCATCAGCGCCGAGGCAAACAGCACGATGAGCGATGGCACGCGCCGGGCGATGAGCACGCCCGTGGCCACGGGCACGAGCAGTGTCCACAGCGAGATGCGGAAAGTGGCGGCCAGCCCCTGGGTGTACTGCTCGACGTGCACCGCCTGCTCGCTGCCGTGGCCCAGGCCGGCCACCAGAAAGATGATCAAGGTCAGCGTCATGGCCGGCACGGTGGTGTGCATCATGTAGCGGATGTGCACAAAGATGTCGACGCGTGTGGCCGACGAGGCCAGGATGGTGGTGTCGCTCAGCGGCGACATCTTGTCGCCGAAATAGGCTCCCGAGATGATGGCTCCGGCCGTCCACGCCTCGCTGATGCCCAGCGCCTGCCCGATGCCCAGCAGCGCCACGCCGATGGTGGCAATGGTGGTCCACGAGCTGCCCGAGAGCAGCGACACCAGGGCGCAGATGGCGCAGGCCGTGACCAGGAAGAAGCGTGGCGAGAGCATCTGCACGCCGTAGTAGATGAGTGTGGGCACCACACCGCTCACCATCCACGACCCCGATAGCATGCCCACGGCCAGCAGAATGAGCAGGGTGACGAAGATGCCGCCCACGGTGGTCGACATCTGGTGCTCGAAAGCCTTCCAAGGCACATGGTAGAAGGCCATCGAGATGGCGATGCACACGGCCATGGCCAGGATGAGCGCCGTCTGGCTGCCGCCGCTCAGGGCGTCGCTGCCAAAGAGCGCGATGACCACCGCCAGCAGGCCGATGAGCACCACGATGGGGATGGCGGCCACCAGCGGGTGGGGGTGCGGGGGAATGATAGGTACGGGAGTCTTTTCGTCGGTCATGATGTGAGGTGCTTACAGCCAGCCGGCCTGGCGATACCACTCGATGGCCTCGCGCAGCCCCTGCTCGAGGCTGTAGCGCGCCTCGAAGCCGAGGTCGCGGCGGGCGTCGTCGGTGTCGCAGAGCCAGTTGCGCTGCTTGAGGATGTTGAACTTGTCGCCGTTGAGGGTGCTGGGCTTGAGCGTCAGCTTGCCCCACCGCTCGGCCACGGCACACACCAGGCGCACCAACCACAGCGGACAGGTGACAGGCACCACCCGGCGCTTGCCCAGCAGACGGCACGCCAACTGGCGGAATTCTTGTTGCGTGTAGGCCTGAGGCTCGCTAATGAAGTAGGGACGGCGCTTGGGGCCGGCGGCCAGCGCCTGCATCACCGCCGCGGCCACATCCTTCACAAAGACGAAGGTGAGCATCTGACGCTTGAAGCCCACGCTGAAGTCGAACCCACGCTTGATGCTCTTGAGCATCAGGTAGTAGTCGCGCTCGTGCGGGCCGTAGACGCCGGTCAGGCGCAGGATGGTGTAAGGCACGTCGGTCTGCATCTGCAAGTAGGCCTCGGCCTTGAGCTTTGAGGTGCCGTAGCGGGTGTTGGGCTGCGGCACGTCGGTCGACTTGAAGGGGGTGTAGTTGCGCTCGTCGCCGGGGCCCATCACGCTCAGGCTGCTGATGAGCACCAGGTGCTCGGGCAGGGCTTCGATGTCGCGCAGGGTCTCGACCAGCGAGCGCAGGTAGCCGTAGTTGATGCGCTCGAAGTCGAGGTAGTTGGTGCACTTGGTGGCTCCCAGGTTGTGCACCACATGGTGCCACAGGCCATGCTCTGCCACATGGCCGCGAAGGGTGCTGGCGAGGGCTTCGTCGTCGGTGAAATCGAGTTCGATGAAGTGGATGCGTTCGTCGGTGAGAAACTCGCGGCTGGTGGTGCTGCGCACGGCAGCCCAGGTCTCATAGCCCTGTTCGAGTGCGGCGGCCACCAGATAGCCGCCTATGAAGCCTCCGGCGCCGGTGATGAGGATTCGTTTCGGTTGTTCCATGATTCAATCAGTGGCAGGTGAGTTGGTTCACTTTGTTGACAATCATCTCGGGTGTGATGCCGGTCATGCAGCGGCGGTCGCCCAGCCGGCACGGCTTGTTGCCGAACACCGAGCATGGCCGGCAGTCCAGCTCAAGCTGCACGGCGTGGTCTGTGCTCTGCCGGTAGCCCATGAATCCGCAGTCGGGGTGGGTGGCTCCCCACACGCTCACCACGGGCACATCGACCAGCGAGGCCAGGTGCATGTTGGCCGAGTCCATGCTCACCATGGCGTCGCAGCGGGCCAGCAGGGCCAGTTCGTCGGCAAAGGTGTGGTCGATGGCCGCCACCGAGGTCACGTTGTCGTGAGCCTCTTCCCACGGAGCCAGCGCGGCTTTCTCGCGGTCGCCTCCGCCCAGCAGGAAGATGCGCGTCTGAGGGTCGGCGGCGAGCCGGTCCACCACCTGGCGCATGCGCTCAAGGGGGTACACTTTTCCCTCGTGCGCCGCAAATGGTGCCACCGCCAGCCAGCGCGCGCCGGCCGGCTTGTCGCCGGCCAGGGTGCATGGTGGCAGGCCGTGCTCGAAGAGCGTGGTGAATGCCGGCTGCGAGTCGAGTCCCAGCCTGGCGAACACGTCGCGGTAGCGTTCGGTGGTGTGGGGCAAGGGCTGCGTCGAGCGCCCGGCAATGAGGGCGCGCTTGTCGCGGCGGCCCTTGTCGATGCGGCGCACGGCCACGCCGCGCAGCCACAGCGCCGCGCCGAGCACCCAGGTGCGCATCACGCTGTGAAGGTCGGCCAGGACGTCGATGTGGTGGTCGCGCTTCAGCTCGCCGGCCAGGCGGAGCATGCCCGCCACGCCCTTGTGCGCTCCCTTGAGGTCGACAGGCACCACCGTCAGGTTGGGTGGTGGACACTGTGCGAGGCTCACGGCCCACGGCCGGCTGGCCAGCACGAAGCGCACGTCGGGATGGGCGCGGCAGGTGTCGTAGAGCACGGGCAGCACCATCATCACGTCGCCCAGTGCCGAGAAACGCGTCACCAGCACGCAGCGGGGCTTATTTTGCGCCATAGAGCACCGGGTTGGTGGCGGGGTCGTTGTACATCTTCATCTGGCGATACACCTTCATGTACTTCCGCCCGGCGGCGATGTCGGCCAGCAGTTGGTCGATGGCCGTGCTCAGGTCGGTGCGCTGCTCGAGCAGCACGTCGAGCTTGGCCTGGCAGCGCTCGCGGTGCTCGGCGGTGGCGTCGGTGCGGCAGGCCTGCTCGTGCATGTGGTAGGTCTTCAGCGCCAGAATCGACAGGCGGTCCACGGCCCAGGCCGGGCTCTCGGTGTTGATGGTGGCACCGGGCAGCACCTGCACGTCGGCAAAGTGCTGCCGGAAGTAGCTGTCGATTTCCTCCACCAGGTCGGTGCGGTCCTGGTTGCTGCGGTCGATGCGGCGCTTCAAGGCCAGGGCCTCGACGGGGTCGATGGCCGGGTCGCGGATGATGTCCTCCAGGTGCCACTGCACGGTGTCGATCCAGTTTTTGGCAAACAGCCTGGCCTCGATGCTCCCTTCGGGATAGGGGCACTGGGGCTGCGCGTCGACGTGGTCGGCGACGTGGTAGCGGACGATGGCATCGTCGAAGATGCGGTTGCAATCGGTTGCGAAACTCATGTGTCGAAAGTGTTTAGTGATGCGGGGCAGTGAAGAGTGACTCCCGGCCAGCGCGGCTTCGGGGCAGCGCCAGCCGAATGGCGGCCCTTGTGCATCAAAACGTGAAAGAATCAATCATGTTGCAAAGTTAATGCTTTTTTTGCGCTATCAAATCAAAAAAAAGCCTTAAATTTGCGGCCTGCTGTTTTCGAGAATGCCTGCCGGAAGTAAACGAACGGCGGCAGGCGCAGTCTAACTAGCACAAATCAACCACTTAACCCCATACACAAGCAATGAAGACACTGCAACGACTCACACTTGTACTGGTGCTGGCGCTGGCACTCGGGGCCTGCCGCTGGGAAGACGACGACTTTCTGGGCACCTGGGAGAGCTATGCCTACTTCGATGGATACGACGAGTACGAACTCTATCTCGACGAGCGCAGCACCTACTCCTTCTACCGCGACGGAACCGGCTTCTACTCCCAGCTGGGCTACCGCAACGAGTTCGTCTGGGACGAGTACAACCGCGGGCACCTGTATCTGCGCCACAGCGATGGCGATGTCGAGGATTTCTACTACCGGTTCAGCCGTGGCGACATGCTGGTGAGCCCCACCCCGTCGTTCCGCACCTACACCGTGTTCCGCTACCGTGGCAGCCACTACTGACTCCGGCTCTAGCGAGGGCCACGACACGCTATCACCCCAACCATTGGCACCGCCCCACACACTACTTTCCGGGCGGTGCTATTTTTCTTGACATTCACGCACCTAAACCCCATTCCCGCCATGCAACAGCAACTCAATGCCCACAACAAACAGGAGTACCCGCCCATGCACACGGCCGAGCACATCCTCAACGCCACCATGGTCAAGACCTTCGGCTGCGGCCGACACACCAGCGCGCACGTGGAGCGCACCAAGTCGAAACTCGACTACGACTTCCCCCGGCCGCTCACCGACGACGAGGTGCGGCAAATCGAAGCACGGGTCAACGAAATCATCGCCGCCGACCTGGCCGTGACCGAGGAGTTCGCCACCCAGGCGCAGGTGGCCGGCCGGTTCCCTCTGGAGCGGCTGCCCGACGGAGCCAGCGACGTGGTGCGCATCGTGCATGTGGGCGACTACGACGAATGCCTGTGCGCCGGAGCGCACGTGGACCACACCGCGCAGATTGGCGCCTTCCGCATCACCAGCACACGCTACCAGGACGGACGGCTCCGCATCGTGTTCCGATTGACCGAACCAGAACAATGAATAATTGTTAATAATCCTTGTAACACGCTCGTTGGCAAATATTTTTACTACCTTTGCAGCACAATGCGAATATTAACCCCCTAAAATCAACAGCTTATGAAGAAATTCTTTACCCTACTCATGCTTGCCGGCGCGCTCACCGCATCGGCAAAGGTCTACACGCTGGCCGACCTGGCGCAGATTGTAGGCACGCTCGAAAACACCTATGAGAAAAACGGCGAGACCATCACCGAGACCGTGGGTGTGACCGTCGACGGCAGCGTCTACACCATCACCATCCCCACGGGGCTGGCCGAAGGCGTGACCGGCATCGGCTACGACGACAACAACATCGTGCTCAGCAAGTCCTACCTCACCATCGTCGAGGGCAACGACCTGGTGGTTGCCGAAGGCGAGACGCTGCTCTTTGCCGGAGCCGCACAGCTCGAGATGTCGGGCACGCTGGCTGCCTACGACGCCACCTTCGGCGCTGCCGAAGGCGCGGAAGGCACCGCCAAGGGTCTGCGCATCTATGGCGATAACACCATGGCCTCGTTCAGCAACTGCACCTTCAACTATGTGGGCGTGAACTTCGGCTCCACCAACGGCAGCCTGCTCGCCGTGGACTGCACCTTCAACCAGCACAACACCAAGGGCGGCAACTCGGCCATCAACTTCACCAGCTCCTGCTCGGGCAACATCGTCAAGCGCTGCGAGTTCAGCAACTGCCAGCTCTCGGGTGTGGCCAGCGGAGCCAACGCCGGCGTGGGCATCTCCATCGAAGACTGCGACTTCCACCGCGACTTCGCCGTGGCCCGGCTCTATCCGCACATCAACTTGAGCCTGAGCGGCGACCGCAACGTGAACATCGAGAACAACAACGTGATCGGCTCCAGGCAAGTGTGCCGCACCGGCGGCATAGCCGTGAGCAACCTGCTCGGTGGCACCTACACCGGCACCGTCTACGTGCGCGGCAACTATGTGGAGGGCAACTCCTACGGCATCACCCTCACCGGCGGCGGCAACATCGTCATCGAGAACAACCAGTTGCTCGACAACGGCTACATCGCCAGCGCCATGCAGGGCGGAAGCGGTATCAACATCACCTGCAACTCCGCCTCATCCCTCGCTAAGGCCTACATCCGCGGCAACCTCATCGAGGACAACCTCTGGGGAGTCACCGTGATCGGCAACGTCGACATCAACGCCGGCAAGACCGACGACCCCGACGCCGAAGACTACAACCCTGGCGAGAACGTGTTTGTCAACAACGGCAACGGTGGCGTGTTCTACGACTGGTATAACAA
The DNA here is from genome assembly GCA_947166165.1 of uncultured Porphyromonadaceae bacterium. Classification (GTDB taxonomy): domain Bacteria; phylum Bacteroidota; class Bacteroidia; order Bacteroidales; family Muribaculaceae; genus Sodaliphilus. The sequence continues at coordinate 1,247 of CAMVDK010000021.1, read as the reverse complement.
CACCGCCAACAACAGCTACGCACAGGGCAACACCTGGAACGTGGCCGCTCAGACGCAGGAGAACATCGAGGAGGTGGTCTTCCACAAGAACGACGACGCCACCCTCGGCGAGGTCTTCTTCATGCCGCCTTACGACGTGAACACCGGCATCGACGACGTCAAGATGGCCGACGCACAGGCCGAGGGCGTCTACTACAACCTGCTCGGCCAGCCCGTGGCCAACCCCACCGCCGGCATCTACATCCACAACGGCAAGAAGGTGCTCGTCAAGTGAGCCACCAGGAGAGGCACGGCAGCCTCCCCCGCTCCCATCCCCAAGCCCCGCCGCTTCGGGGCAGAGACCGCAGGGTCATGGCAGCCGCCATGGCCCTCAGTTTTTTTAGACTATAAGGACATAAGGACTATATTCGACCACGGATTTTTAGACACACGAACACAAGCGTTTGCTTCGGTGGGACTGTAGAGCCGTCATACATGGCGGCTCGATGGCCGAGTTTTTAGACTATAAGGACATAAGGACTATATTCGACCACGTTTTTTTAGACATACGAACACAAGCGTTTGCTTCGGCGGGACTGTAGAGCCGTCATACATGGCGGCTCAGTGGCCGAGTTTTTTTAGGTGGGTTCTATAAATTGCTTGAGCCGAATTGGGCTTGATTGCTGAGCAGGTTTTGGCTCAAGCTGCGCGAAGCAGTAGCGGGCTACGGTTCAAGCAGTTGAGACAAAAGATGCCAGCAAGCGACCCAAGACGGCCAAAACCATTCATTACTTTTTTGCAATTTATAGAACCCACCTTTAGACTATAAGGACATAAGGACTATATTCGACCACATTTTTTTAGACATACGAACACAAGCGTTTGCTTCGGCGGGGGAATTAAGAACACAAGGCATTTGGTAGGGCCTCGCCTTGGCGTGGCCAGATGGCCGGGTCAAAACGCCACATTACCGCGCCCCCCCCGACGGTAGGGCCATGACCTGTCATGGCCGGATGACCGAATGCGTTGGCAACCAATATGATACGGATGCAAAAACCTGTGCTTCGGCCACCGGGCGTGACAGGTCACGCCCCTACAGTCGCAGGGCCCGATGCATCAACCGGCGACAAAGCCCCCGACGGTAGGGCCATGACCTGTCATGGCCGGATGACCGAATGCGTTGGCAACCAATATGATACGGATGCAAAAACCTGTGCTTCGGCCACCGGGCGTGACAGGTCACGCCCCTACAGTCGCAGGGCCCGATG
>CAMVDK010000020.1 GCA_947166165.1 uncultured Porphyromonadaceae bacterium | reverse complement strand
GCAATGGCGCTCCGCGTCTGCGCATCGTGTTGGGCAGTGAGGTGGTGACCGCCATAGCCGATGTGCGCGCCGCCGCCGACGGCACCGTTCGCTACATCGACGTGAACGGCCGCGTGAGCGACAAGCCGTTCCAGGGCATCAACATCGTGGTCAACGCCGACGGCACTGTCAGCAAGATGGTGAAATAACGAAGCGAGACCAAATCCCATTTTCAATACATCGAGCCGCGGCCAGCAGGTCGCGGCTCGATTTTCGAACACTCGAGCTCTCGAGCTCTCGAATGCTAGAATGTTCGAATGTTCGAGTGCTCCCCGCCACGATGGCGGTTTTTTTGACGTTTTAAGCGGAAAGAATTTGTCAATGTGAAATATTATGCCTAACTTTGGTGCGGATTTGTAGCCGTCGCGCATTGTGCGCTCGATTTCCATAGCCCAAATGGTGGAAACTTGACAGTGAATCAATCATTTTTATCCATTATATATTACTCATTCTTCAAAACAATGACGCTATGAAACGATTATTACTGACTATGCTGGCGATGGCATGCATCGTCGGTGCGTGGGCTTGGAAGCCCACCTTCATCGGGCACCGTGGCAGCTACAAGGGTGTGATGAACACCGTGGAAGCGTACACCAACGGTGTGGACTATTACGGCTATCAGGGCCTGGAGTGCGACGTGCGCGTGACGCTCGACGGCTACTACGTGATCAGCCACGACGAGACCACCAACGCCGTGGGCGGCAACCTCACCGTGGCCAACGCCACACTGGAGCAGCTGCAGGCCGAGGAGTACACACAGACGCGCGGCGGGGTGACCTACACCGGCCACATCTGCACCGTGGCGGAGTACCTCGACATCTGCAAGGCCAAAAACGTGACACCGGTCATCGAACTTAAGTGGACCACCGGCATCAACAACAACGACATGAGCAAATTCCCCGGCCTGGCCGCGCTCATCGAGGAGAAAGGACTCACCGACAAGGCCTACATCCTCACCTCGATGCGCACCTCGCTGGAGTATGTGCGCCGCAACTATCCCGCTCTCAAGTGCCAATTCCTGTGCAACAGCAACTGGGAGACCTACTTCGACTGGATTGTGCAGTGGAACCTGATGCCCAGCATCGAGGCCGGCTGCTTCGACCAGTACACCGTGAAGCGCTTCCACGACAAGGGGCTGGAGGTGGCCATGTGGACCGTGAACTCGCTGGCCAACTACAACCTGTATGGCGCGATGGGCGTGTCGATGATGACGTGCGACTATCTGATGCCGAGCGAGATGCCTGAGCTGGACGCCATCGACTGGGACGCCATCGTCGAGCCGACGAGCGCGCTGAGCGTCAAGGTGGACACGCTGTTTGCCTACACGCGCTTCCGTGGCAACCTGCCCGAGAACTTCCCCTCGGGCCTTGACACGCACAACTCGCCCTACAAGTCGGCCCAGCAGGCTGCCATCACCGCCGACGGCACCTTCTACACCAACGATTACTCCACCAGCAAGCTGGTCATCCTCAAGCCCGACGGCACCCTGAGCGAGGCTCCGGGCACCAACAGCCACGGCATCTGCTTCGACTCGGCCAACAACCTGATTCAGCGCAAGGACGGCGTCACAAAGAATCCGAGCAAGCTCATCATCTATCCCGGTGGCGACATCACCGCCACTCCCATTGAGGTGGAATTCGAAACGCTCGAGCAAGGACAGGCCAACTTCATCAACGCTGTGGGCGATGTGATGAGCGAAGAAGGCGGTGTCGTTTACCTTTATCAGAACGGCCTCAGTTACGTCACCCTGCTGAATTTCGCCAACGGCGAGTTCCTCGATGCCGAGGCCACCAACGCGGTCTCGTTCCCCGCCACCACGGCAGGTATGGTTTTCCCCATCGACAACAATCCCTTCCACTTCATCTATCAGGTCCGCAACCAGGGCTACAACCTGTTCGACCAGACCGACAAGGGTAAGTATGTCCCTGGCAATCTCAACACCACCGCGCCGAACAGCAACTCCTCGGTGGGCGGCGCCTACTTCACGCTCGATGGCCATGAGATGTTTCTCTACACCAGCGGCACCAACTACAACGGCGGCTTCAGCATCCGCGACATGAGTGCCAATGCCGAGGCAGTGGCCACCATTCCGCCTCTGGGCGCTGCTGGCTATTATGCCAACCTGTCGACCGGCTCGTTCTTCCGCGTGGTGCCGGAGAACAGCAAAAGCGTGATTGTGTACAACTACACGATGGGCAACGGCTACGCCGCCTACCGCGTGTCGACCACCGACTACGTTGCCCACACCATCACCGTGGCTGAGTGCGAGAACGGCACCGTGGTGGCCGACAAGGAAGAGGCCTACGAAGGCGACCTGGTGACCCTGACCGTCACCCCCGCCGAGGGCTATGAACTGGAGAGCCTGACCGTGACCGCCGAAGGCATTGACGAGCTGGTGACTGTCGACGAGAACAACCAATTCGAGATGCCCAACGCCAACGTGACCATCGCCGCCACCTTTGCGCCGATTCCCGTGGAGAGCGTCATCACCTTCGAGGCCGCTCCCGAGAATGGCGCCGTGGCCGTCTATGTGGCCGAGGAGGCCATCGAGAGCGGAGCCACCGTGGTCGAAGGCACCGAGGTGAAGGTGGTGCTCACGCCCGCCGAAGGCTATGTGGTGTCGACCTTTGCCGTTGCCACCGCCGAGCCCGAGGTCCCGACCGGCATGCCGCGTCGCGCTCCTGTGCCCTTCAACGAGGGTGATAACAACACCTACACCTTCCAGATGCCCGCCGAGCCGGTCACCATCACTGCCGAGTTCGAAGAGGAAATCTCGACCGCTGTCAGCGACCTGCGCTCCGCCGGCTCCGGCACCGTGCGCTACATCGACCCGATGGGCCGCGTGAGCCTCCGTCCGTTCCAGGGCGTGAACATCGTGGTCAACGCCGACGGCAAGGTGAGCAAGATGGTGAGATAAAGAAGCCCTGAATTGCTCGTGAACATATCGAGCCGCGGCCAGCAGGTCGCGGCTCGATTTTTGAATGCCCGAATACTCGAATGCTCGAATGTTCGAATGTTCGAATGCTCGAACACTCGAGGAGGAGGTGCACGCCTCAATTTCTCCATTTTTTTCGGCAGAATGGTGCCGGATTGGCCGATTATTGCTAATTTTGCAGTTTGTGATGAATTGGCCCCTGAAACATATCGCTCTCGCAGCCGTTATGGCTGCCGCAGCGTGGCCGTCGGACGCGCAGACGCTGGTGGCGCAGCCCGACAGCATCGAGCTTTCCACCACGCTCGGCGAGGTGGAGGTCGAAGCCACGGTGCGCGGCAACCACCTGAGCGGCAACGCTGTCATGGCCACCGAGAACATCACCCGCGTGGGACTGACCAAGATGGCTTGCTGCACGGTGGCGGAGTCGTTCGAGAACTCGGCCGCCGTGAGCGTCGACTATAGCGACGCCGTGAGCGGCGCGCGGCAAATCAAACTGCTCGGGCTTGCAGGCACCTACACGCAGCTGCTCGATGAGAGCCGGCCCATGATGCGCGGCCTGGCGGCACCCTTCGCCCTCGACTACACCCCCGGCGAGTGGCTCCGCTCGATTCAGGTGGCAAAGGGGGTGAGCAGCGTGACCAGCGGACACGAGGCCATCACCGGACAAATCAACCTGGAATACCGCCGGCCCACCGACGACGAGTGCCTGCACCTGAACGTGTATCTCAACGATATGCTCCGGCCCGAGGTGAATTTGACCTCGGCCCTTCCGCTCACGGCCGACAAGCGCCTGTCGACCATCATCATGGTGCATGGCGCGCTCGACACCGATTGGCGCGAGATGCGCGCCATGGACCGCAACAGCGACGGCTTCCGCGACCTGCCGTCATCGCGCCAGGTGGATGTGGCCAACCGCTGGCTGTGGCTCGGGCCGGGCGGCCTGCAGCTGCGCTGGGGCGCGCGCTTCACCGCCGACAACCGCACTGGCGGCCAGCTCGACTACCGTCACAACCGGGCCGAGCACGCCGCCGCCATGGCCAAGCCGGCCTCGACGCTCGAGCCGGTATCGGCCCTGCCCGCGCTCTATGGCTCGCACGTCGACAACCGCGAGGCAAGCGCCTATGTCAAGGCCGCCCTGCCTGTGGGAGCGGCCGTTGGCGACGATGGCGGCAACCAGGTGCAGAACAATGTGGCCCTGGTGGCCGACTTCGCCCACTTCGAGAGCCGGTCCTATTTCGGTTTGAACGACTACCATGGCCGTGACAACACCGCCACGCTTACCCTTCGCTACGACCATCACTTCGGCACCAGTGCCACGCTGGCCGTGGGGCTGCAAGGGCGCTTGAGCAACATTGCCGAGCACCTGGAGCAGAAGTGTGTAGACGACGCCGATGCCACCACAGTCCGTTGGCTGTGGGCCGAGCAACACCTGGACCGCAACGAGCGCGAGGCAGGGGCATTTGCCGAGTGGACACAGCACATCGGCGACCGCTTGACGCTGGTGGCCGGCGTGCGCGAGGACTACAACAGCCACTGCCGACGCTGGTCGTTCACTCCGCGCGGCCACGTCAAGTGGAGCATCACCCCGCGCACCACGCTGCGCCTGTCGGGCGGCACGGGCTACCGAATGCCCAATGCCATCGGCGACAATCTGGCCATGCTGGCCATTGGCCGACGGCTGGCTGTTGAACTCCACGACAACGCCCTGGAGCGTGCGGTGACCTTTGGCGGCAGCTTCGCGCAGACCTTCGCGCTGGGGCGCGACCCCAACGCCAGCGTGAGCGTGGACTACTTCCGCACGCGCTTTTCGCGAATGACTTATGCCGACCAGGAGACGTGGCCCGACCGTGTGACGGTGGGCAGCAACACCTGGCTCAACTATACCGACACGTGGCAGATCGACGCAAACTGGACCCCTGTGACGCGGCTCGACGTGCTGGCCACCTTCCGCTACACCAACAGCCGCGTCACCCTGCCCGCAGCGGGGCGCATGGAACGGCCGCTGGTGGGACGCTACAAAGGTGTGCTCAACGTGCAATATGCCACCAAGTTCCGGCGATGGGTGTTCGACGTCACTGCCCAGCTCAACGGCCCGATGCGCTTGCCAGCCATCAGGAGCCAGGCCAACGGCAGCGAGCACTCGCCCGCCTATGGCATGCTTTTTGCACAAATCACCCACAAGGTGAGCCGCGGCGAGGTGTATGTGGGCTGTGAGAACATAGCCGACTACCGGCAGCGGAATGTGATCGATTCGGCCGAGGCTCCGTTCTCGCAGCGGTTCAACGCCAGCCGAATCTGGGGACCCGTGATGGGCCGACGGTTCTACGTCGGTTTCCGATGGAACGTGTACTGAACAAGCACTTTATGATTCTAAAATTCAATAACAATGAAAAAGATTCTTTCGATTTGCCTGGCCGTAGTGCTGGGCTTGGGAGTGGCCATGGCTCAATCGAAGCCTGCCCCCCAGAAGCAGACTACCGTGTTCAAGGCCGATGTCACGTGCCAGGAATGCGCCAAGAAGATCATGGACAATGTGGCAGCCCTGGGCAAGGGCATCGACGATGTGCAGGTCAGCGTGGAGACGCAGACCGTGGCCGTGACCTACGACGCGCAAAAGAACTCCGACGAAAACATCGCCAAAGGATTGGCCTCGATTGGCGTGAAGGCCGCGCCGGCTCAAGTGAGTGGCAAACCCTATTGCAAAATTCCGCCGGTGAACCGCGACGCTACGAAGTCGGCCACCAAGATGGAAGCCACCAAGCTGTCGGCATGCAAGAAAGCCGATGCCAAAGCCATGAAGGCCGAGTGCAAGGGCGATTGCGATCACAAGGCCGAGGCCAAGGCTTGCGGCCAGGGCAAGGAGTGCGACCACAAGGCTGAGGTCAAGGCTTGCGGCCAGGGCAAGGAGTGCGACCACAAGGCCGGCGGCTGCGACAAGGCAAAGGCCGATTGCAAGGGCGATTGTGATCACAAGGCTCAGGCTATGAAGGCCGAGTGCAAGGGCGATTGCGACCACAAGGCGCAGACCAAGAAGGCCGAGTGCAAGGGCGATTGCGACCACAAGGCGCAGACCAAGAAGGAAGACTGCTGCCAGAAGCCTGGCAAGTGAAGCACGCTCTGGGCTGTTTTGCAAAAAAAACGAAGGAGCCGCGTTGCACAGAATAACGCGGCTCCTTCGCTGTATTAGGGCAGGGAAGGTTTAGCCTGGTCAGACGTCCTCGAATCCCTCAGATATCGAAGAAAGGGAATTGGGTAAACTTAAAAGCCATAGTGTAATCATGATAGCTCCAATCACCATAAGGATGATGGCCACGATGGTCCACGTCTTGGCCTGCTTAGCGGCTTGCTCGGCCCCGATGCGGTCGCCTCGATAGAAGGCGTCGTTCACCTTGCCGGCGTTCACGATGCCCACAATGCCACAGATGAGCGAAAAAATGTTGCCACAGCACAGCAGGCTCAAAATGGTGACAATGATCGACTCCGTTTTCCAGTCCTTTGGCGGCGGCGCCATAGGATTTTGATACTGCGGCGGTGCCCATTGCTGCTGCGGCTGACCATACTGCGGCTGGCCGTATTGCGGCTGACCGTACTGCGGTTGGCCGTATTGTGGCTGACCGTACTGCGGTTGCTGCGGCTGGCCGTACTGCGGCTGCTGCGGCTCTTGGGGTTGGGACTCTGGGCCGGGCGTGGTGCTGTAACCCGTTGGTGGTTGGTACTGCTGGGGCTGCTGGGGCTGGTAGGACTGTTGTCCTTGCAGCATCTGTTGCTGATTCAGCAGCTCCATCAGTTCCGGAACGTTGCTGGCGCGCTGCCAGCTGTCCATGGTCTCGTTCCACACCTGCGAGTTCACCGTCAGGCCATGAGCGAGCAGTTCTTGGGCCTCATACGGGCCGGAGGGTTTGCCATTCTCGGCGATGTAGAATTTCATATCTTTCGTTGTTTACGGGCTGAGCGTTGTGAGCCCACAAACAACCACAACACTGTGTTATGGTTGTTTGTCGTGATGGCTTCAGGCGAGTTTTTCGAGAATCTTTGCGAAGTCGGTCTGGCGCATGTCGCCGGTGCGAGCCAGCGTGCTGTGGAAGGCCAGGGCAATGTCGGGGTTCATCAGGATGTGGCCGCCCTTCTTGCACAGCTTCAGGTACTCGCGCAGCAGCGGGCGGTAGACGGGATGGGCGGCGTGCTCGATAATCTCCTCGGCACACTGGATGGGGTCCTTGAAGCGCAAGTCGGCCACGCCCTGGTCGGTGACGATGATGTCGACCGAGTGCACCGTGTGGTCGACGTGAGTCACCATGGGCACGATGGTGCTGATGCAGTCGTCCTTCTTGATGCTCGGGCACAGGAAGATGCTCGTGTAGGCATTGCGGGTGAAGTCGCCGCTGCCGCCGATGCCGTTCATCAGGCGTGTGCCGCTCACGTGCGACGAGTTGATGTTGCCGAACAGGTCGGCCTCGATGGCGGTGTTCATCGAGATGATGCCCAGACGGCGTATCACCTCGGGATGGTTGCTGATTTCGGCCGGGCGCATGAGCAGGTGGTCGTGCAGCTCAGGCTTGCTGAAGAACTCCATCATGGCCTCGCGCGAGAAGGTCATCGAGCAGGTCGAAGCGAACTTGCAGTGGCCGCTCTCGAGCAGCTTGAGCACGCTGTCCTGCACCACCTCGGTATACATCTCGAAGGGGGGGATGTGGTCGCTGTGCTCCAGGGCGTCGAGCACGGCGTTGGCGATGTTGCCCACACCGCTCTGGATGGGGAGGAACTCACGTGGAATGCGTCCCTGCTTCATCTCGTTGACCAGGAACTCACACACGTTCTCGCCAATCTTGTGTGTCACGTCGTCGACCGGCGTGAACTTGCTCACCAGGCCCAGCGGCTCGCTGGTGCGCACCACGCCCAGCACCTTCTTGGGGTCGACGTGTGCGGTGGGCTTACCGGCACGGTCGTGTGCGTGATAGATGGGAATCTCGCGGCGTGCGGGCGGGTCGAGCGGGATGTAGATGTCGTGCAGGCCACGGATGCTCTCGGGCAGCTGGTCGTTGATTTCGATAATCACCTTGTCGGCCACCTGCAGCCAGGTGGGGGTGTTGCCCACAGCCGTACCGAGCACCAGCTCGCCGTCGTCGGTGATGCTCTGCACCTCGACGATAGCCACATCCATGCGGCCATAGAAACCATAACGGAACTCCTGGCTCATCTCGCTCAAGTGGCGGTCGTTGTAGTGCACCTCACCGGCATTGATGCGGTTGCGCACCTCGGGAAGCGACTGATAAGGGGCGCGGAAGTTGATGGCCTCGGCGCGCGAGAGCTCGCCGTCGGTGGGGGCGTTGGTCGACGCACCACTGAACAGGTTGATTTTGAACTCGCGTCCGGCCTCATGCTCGCGGCGCGCTTTGGCAGCGATGGCTGCGGGAACCTTCTTCGGGTTGCCCGGCGATGTGAAACCAGAAACACCAATGGTGAAACCATTCTGTACAAACTCAGCGGCTTCCTCGGCCGTAAGAATCGGATAAATCATCTCTCTACGTTTTTCTTTTTGAAACTGTCGCCACGGCGGGCGGCATCAGTTAAAATAAAAGTTGTTCAGTATTTTCGCGGCAAAATTACAAAAAAAGCCGCTGATGCCCAAATCATTTCATCGAAATATTCACCTATGTGTCACTTCCGATGAACCTGTGGCTATCGTTTGCGCATGCTTTTTTGAAGAACCGATGGCGTTACGCCGAAATAATTCTTGAACAGGCGACTGAAGTGCTGCGGGTATCCAAAGCCCATGGCATCGGCCGTTTCGGCAACGCTATAGCCGGCGGTGAGCATGGCTTTGGCGCGCTGCAGGACGAACCGTCGGATGGTGCTGGTGGCCGTGTCACCGGTCAACTGCTTGATGAGGTCGCCAAAATAGTTGGGCGACAAAAACAGTTCTTGAGCGCAATACTTCACTGTGGGTAGCCCTTTCTGCAATTGCAATTCTTCTTCATAGTAGCGGCGGAGCAGGTTCTCAAACCGTGTGAGGATGTCGGCACTGTTTGGCTGCGGCAATGCCATTTGGACGGAATAATAGCGCCCAATGAGTTCAAGCACGATGCTGATGTAGGCGACCATGATGCGCTGCGTGTGCCGGTCGTAGTTGCCGCCGCTCAATTCACGGCGCATCTGCTCCAGGATGTCGACAATAGAGCGACGCTGGCGGTCGTCCATCAGCAGAGCCTCGTTGGTGTTGTAAGAAAAGAAGGTGTAGTTGTGTATTTTGGTGCCAAGCTCGGTGTCGCGAAGCAAATCAGGGTCGAAAAGCAAAGCCCAGCCTTTGGTTTGGATTTCCTCCCCCGTATCAGTTTTGCCGCCTATCTGCCCCGGAGCAACACACATGAGTGCATGGTGCTGCAGGTCGTAGTTGATTTGGCCATAGGTCAGGTTTTCAAGCGTCTCGTCGGCGATAAAGATGGCGTAAACGTCATAGTTGTTCAAGCTGTGGCGGCAATGGTCCAGCTCGTCGTAGTGAATCACATTCACCAGTGGGTGCAACACCGGCGCACCAATATAGTTGGCGTAGTCATTCACGGAGTGAACTTTCAGAATCTGTCCCATAAGATGTAAGGCTTTTGCTTGCAAAATTAATCATTTTTGTAAAACTTCGGTAAAAACGTTTCATAAATCCGTAAATTGTTTCACGCTCCGAATGTTGGAAAGCAGTAATTTTGCAGTGAAATTTATTCACCTTAATAGATTGAGAAATATGGCAAAGATAGCATTAGGAACGTGGGCCTGGGGAGCAGGAGCCTTCGGTGGCGACAGTGTGTTCGGTAGCAAAACCGACGAAACGAATTTGAAACCCGTATTTGACGCAGCAATGGCTGCCGGCTTGAACCTGTGGGACACTGCAACGGTCTATGGCATGGGTGAGTCGGAGCGCATTCTTGGCAAGTTTGTTGCTACGCGCAACCGCGATGAGGTATTGGTATCCACCAAGTTTACCCCTCAACTGGCTGAAATGTATGGCAACTCAGTCGAGAAGATGGCTTTGGCATCGATTCGTCGCATGGGGTTGGACTACATTGACATCTATTGGATTCACAACCCGATGGATGTAGAACGCTGGACTCCGGGGCTCATTCCGCTGCTCGAGAGTGGAAAAGTGAGGCGCGTGGGGGTGTCGAACCACAACATCGACGAGATTCGTCGTGCCAACGAGATTCTGGGTGCAGCAGGCTTCAAGGTGAGTGCTGTACAGAACCACTTCTCGCTGCTCTACCGCTCGTCGGAACGTGGTGGCGTGCTTGACTACTGCCACGAGCAGGGCATCGAATTCTGGGCCTACATGGTGCTTGAACAAGGTGCGCTGTCGGGTAAGTACAACGAAGAGAACCCGTTGCCCGCCGAAAGCGACCGCGGCCGCAAGTACAATCCCGTGCTTGAGCGACTGACAGCTCTCACCGATGCTATGAAAGCCGTGGGCGAGCGGCATGGCATCAGTTGTTCGCAGGTGGGAATTGCTTGGGCCTTAGCCAAGGGCACACTCCCCATTATTGGCGCGACCAAGGAGAGACATGTGGTTGAGGCTGCTGCCACAATCGGTGTGACACTCGACAACGATGAAGTGCACATGCTGGAGCAATTGGCCGACACCACGAGGGTCGACGCACGTGGCGACTGGGAACACACGATGGAATAATAAAAATGGTATGAGAAAAATCGTTTTCATCTTGTCGGCAATGATTGCAACAGCAGTTTCGGCCCAGGGTGTGGTGGATGTGCACAGTCACATCATCACACCTGAGTTTCTCCAAGATTTGGAGCGCCACGACGCACTCTTGGACGAAGGATTCCCCATTCCAGACTACCAACTTGACAACCACTTGGCGTGGATGGACAACGCCGGAGTGTCGACTTCGGTATTGACGCTGGCCGCTCCACAACCTTTCAACAACCAGGTGGTCAGACTCACGAATGAACGCTGCGCCGAAATCCGTCAGCAACACCCTGGCCGGTTCAAGTTCTGTGCAACGTTGCCGCTGCCCGATGTCGACGCTGCAATTGCCGAAGCGGTCTATGTCCTCGACACGCTCAAGGCCGATGGCATCAAGCTGGCCACCAATGTGCGCGGACAGTATCTAGGCGACCCTGCCCTCGACCCGCTCATGCAAGTGCTCAACGACCGCAAGGCTGTGGTCATCATTCACCCCCACCGTCCTGAACCGATCAATGGCAGCGTGATGAGTCAGACACCGCTCGCCATGCAGGAATACCTGTCGGAGACCACGCGTGCCGTGGCCAACATGATTTCGCGCAACGTGCTCGCCCGTTATCCCAACGTGAAAATCGTGGTTCCACATTGTGGCGCCTATCTACCTCTGGCCGTGCCGCGCATGAAATCGCTCCATCCGGTCATGAAGGCGAACGGCTTGGTGGGCGACATCGACTGGGCAGCAAACCTGGCATCGCTCTACTACGACTTGGCAGGAAGCCATTCGCCCGAGATAATCAAGATGATGCTCACCATCACCACGCCCGACCACCTGCTCTACGGTTCTGATTTCCCCTATGTGAAACCCGACGTGCTCACGGCTCAGCTGCAACGCATGAAGGCCTATCTCGCTCAAGATCCTGAACTCGCACCGTTTGAACGCATGTTTCTGGCCGACAATGCGCGTTACCTGTTCGGTGAACGGCAGGTGGCTCCGCAACCCGAAGCCACGGCTGACGATGAACTGATTGTTCGCATCGCAGAAATCGAAGTCTACGAGCAGTACCTCGACGAATATCTGCAGGCTGCAGCAAGCATTGGGACGACATCGGTCAAAACCGAGCCTGGAGTGGTGTGTATCTTCCCCACACAACTCGAAGGCAAGCACAACCATTTCAGAATAGTGGAAATCTATCGCAATCAAGCGGCCTACCAAAGCCATTTGGCCACCGACCACTTCAAGCACTACAAAGAGTCGACACTGCACATGGTGAAAACTCTCAACCTCGTCGACGTCAATCCGCTCGACATCGACGCAATGAAGCTCATTTTCAAGAAAAAGTGATTTACACGCGCCCTTGACTGACCGTCAATGAACGGGTCAGTGGCGTTTGGTTACCCGCTTGGCATGACCTATGGCTCCCACGGGACAAACCAGGCTGCACAGGTGGCACCCCACACACTTGGCCCCGTTGATTTGCGGGCGATGGTCGTCGCCGAAAGCGATTGCCTGATGTCCGCCGTCGGCGCAGGAGATGTGGCACCGTCCACAACCGATGCACTTGTCGCGGTCGACCATAGGGTAAACGACCGTGTTCCGGTCAAGGTCGTTGGGCTTGACAAAATTCGGCAGTTCCTCACCGACCAGCGCCTCCAGACTGTCGACGCCACGGCTGAGCATATAGTGCTGCAATCCCATCACCAGGTCGTCGATGATGCGGTAGCCATATTGCATCACAGCAGTGCACACCTGCACGTTACGGCACCCCAACTGGATGAATTCCAGTGCGTCGCGCCACGTCTCGATGCCGCCTATGCCGCTGAATTGAATATTCTTCATCATGTGGTTGTTCGCCATCTCGAGAATCAGCCGCTGCGCAATGGGCTTCACGGCGCGTCCCGAGAGTCCCGACACGGTCTTCATGCCCGACACCGCTCCGCGGTCGGTCATGGTCACGCTCTTGATGGTGTTGATGGCGCTGATAGCATCGGCACCGGCAAAATAGGCCGCCATGGCGGGTTGGCCGATGTGGGTGATGTTGGGCGTCATTTTGGGAATGACAGGAATCGACACCGTGCGCTTCACATGAGCTGTATTGAACAGCACCAATTCCGGGTTCTGCCCCACGTCGCTCCCCATGCCGGCAAGCCTCATCTGCGGGCAGGAGAAGTTCAGTTCCACGGCATCCACGCCGGCCTGCTGCGCCATCTCGGCCAGTTTGATCCACTCCTCTTCGGTCTGCCCCATGATGGAGGCCACCACGACCTTTGAGGGAAAATTCTGCTTGAGGCGCTGCAAAGTGGCGAAATCCTCCTCGACGGGATTCTCGCTCAGCTGCTCCATGTTGCGGAATGCGGTGAAATCGCCATGCTGTCCCGCACGATTCATCGCATCGAAACGCGGCGACACCTCGTTGATGTCTTGCAGGCAGATGGTTTTGAAATAGACACCGGCCCAACCGGCTTCAAAGCTCCGGGCCACCATGTCATAGTTGGTGCATATCGCCGAAGATGCTAGGAAGAAGGGATTCTCGCAATGGATGCCACAGAAGTCAATGCCCAGCGACGGCATAGTGCGCTGCTGCGGAGGCGACGGCAGTTGCTTGAGCGTTTCGGCAATGCGTATCGGGCGGTCGTAGTGCAGGCAAGCCTGCTCGGCACGCACAAGGTCGTGCTCGGTGCAGTCGGCCACCCATTGCCTGGCCAGCGCTTCATTGTCGAAACGAATGGCGCGAATGGCTCGAGCCGGATCACCATTGCCACATGCCTTGGTGCAGGGTGCGTCGTGGCACAACAGGCACCGCGATGCTTCTTCAGTCACGTTTAGTTGGTGGGTCATAGTCGTATTGTGATGTCATTTTTGCTTTGTATCCGTCGCCATTGGTTATGATGATGGCAACGAGTGTAAGGGGTGGGTAGGCAGGGTCAGATGTCGGGGAACTTGATGGCGGCCACCTCCATCATGCGGCGCACGTCGAAGTAGAAGCCCTCCACGTTTTTCCCTTCTTTCCGCTCAACGGCCACATATTCGATGCCGTTGCCCTCGTCGCGGTGGTCGATGGCCACATAGCCCAGGAAGTTGACGATGTTGTACTCATGCTCGGGAGCGATGACCACCCACGGCTCCTCCTTGGTGCCCTTGCCGCTCGACATGATGGCGGCCACCAGGCGGTTGAGGCGGAACTGGCGGATGGCCACACGGGCATGCTTCTTCTTCTCTTTGAGCACGAAGATGAAGAACTGCATCTGGTTCATGTCGAAGATGTTGTCCTTCAGCGCCAGCGAGGCATACTTGTCGATGCTGTCGCACTCGGCGCGCGTGTGCGGCTGCTTGTAGTAGAGCTGCTCCACCTTGGTGGTGTAGACGCTCTCGCGGAAGGGGTTGTAGTCCTCCTGGAAGGTGTAGCCGTAGTAGAGGTTGCGGTAGGCCTCCACGGTCATCACGGTGTCGTTGCTGTTGAACGATTGCAGCAGCTTGGGGTAGTAGTAGATGGAGTTGGGGTTGGAAATCACCTCCTTGACGTGGTCGAAGTCCACCTTGCGGGTGGTGTTCTTGTTGTCGGCGGCAAGAGCGCTCAGGGCTGCGGCCAGCGCCAGGATGAGTATGATGGTTGAATGTTTCATTTCTTTTCGGTAGTGGTTAGTGTTGTGGTCAGAGCAGGAAACCCTCTACGGCGATGCTCACGATGGCTGTTGCCACCACCACGGGCAGGCACTTGGCGGCGTAGTAGTGGAGCATGACTTTTCCTCCGGCTTGTGCCATCCACCGCCCGCTGGGGGTGCGGCTGTAGGCCATCTGCCCGACAAAGGCGCCCAGGATGATGCCCAGCACCATGATGCGTGGATCCACAATCATGCCCAGCAGCGCCCCGGCGATGGCCGACGAGGCCACATAGAGGTTGCTGCTGCGGTGCCCGTCGATTTCGCCCGGCGGCTGCATATAGACCAGCGCGGCCACCATCAGCGCGGCGGCGCCCCAGAACAGGAGCCACCCCGGGTTGGCCTCAATGAAGTAGCTCAGGTGGAGCAGGAGCAGCCCCGCAAAGGCCGGCACAGCAGCTGCCACGCGCTGCGGCCAGTAGAGCAGCACCAGCGAGCAGGCCAGCGAGAGCAGGCCCAGCGCGAGCAGGATGTATCGCAGAATTATCGGCACAGTAGTCGTTTTATAGATTCTAAACTCGCAGCCGGGCGCTTTATTGCCATAGGGGGTGGAATATTAAGGATAATTAAGGTGGGGTCACACGGCGTCGTCGGGATAGCTGATGCGGGTGTGATAGAAGGCGCAAAGGCGCTCGGTGAAGACTTTTTTCACGGTCTCCACATCCTTGAAACTGATGGGCGCGTCGCGGAAGAGTCCTTCGGCCACCTGCGTGTTGACGATGCGGTCAACCAGTGAGGTGATGGCCTCTACGTTGTATTCCTTCAGACTCTTGGCGGCGGCCTCGCAGGCATCGGCCATCATCAGTATGGCGGCCTCCTTGCTCCGCGGGTTGGGGCCGGGGTAGGTGAACGGCGCCGGGTCGACGGTGGTGCCCTCGGGGGCGGCCTGGCAGGCTTTGTTGTAGAAGTATTTCACCACACCCTTGCCGTGGTGCTGCGCGATGAGGTCGCGGATCACCTCGGGCAGCCGGGCCTTTTCGGCGCGCCGCAGGCCGTTGGCCACGTGCTCGATGATGATGTGTGCGCTTTGTTCGGGCGCCAGGGCGTCGTGGGGGTTGACGCCGCTCTGGTTCTCGGTGAAGAAGGCCGGGTTGTCGATTTTGCCGATGTCGTGGTAGAGCGCTCCGGCACGGGCCAGCTGCACGTTGGCTCCCACCTTCATGGCGGCCTCCTGTGCGATGTTGGCCACCTGGAGCACGTGCTGGAACGTGCCCGGGCACGACTCGGCCAGCTCGCGCAGCGTGCGGTTGTTGATGTCGCTGAGCTCGACCAGGGTCACCGTCGAGGTGAAGCCGAATATCTTTTCCACGATGAAGATGCCAAAGTAGGCAAACGAGAGCACCACGCAGTTGGTGCCGAAGTAGATGAACATGTGCGGGTCGATGTCGGCCATCGTTTTGCCGCGCACCAGCTCGAGGGCCACGTGGGCGATGCCGTAGGCCAGGAAGATGAACAGCGAGCAGCGCACCAGCTGCGAGCGCTTGGTGAGCTCCTGCATCGACACCGTGGCGATGCCGCCGGCCAGAAACTGCATGATGATGAAGTCGGCCTGCCCGGTCACCGCCAGCGAGCAGATGAGCACCACCACCATGTGGATGAAGAAGGCCGTGCGCGCGTCGAGGAAGGTGGTGATGATGATGGGCACCAGGGCAAAGGGGATGATGTAGAGGAAGTTGTAGCGGAAGGCCACGATGAGCATGACCAGCGTGATGAACAGGGTGACCAGCGAGAGGATGAACACCATGGCCTTGAGCCGGGCGTAGGTGCGCGGGCGCATGTAGTAGAGAAACATGAGCATGACCACCATCAGAATGGTGACCACGGCAATCTGCCCGAGCTTGGTGTAGCCGCCTCCGCGCTGCGCGTTGCTGCGCTCCTCGAGGGTCTTGAGGTAGGTGTCGATGTAGGTCTTGGTTTCGGGCGTGATGATGGCTCCCTGCGTGACGATGGCCTCGCCGGGCATGAAGTCGTCGAGGTGCGGCATGGCCTCTTCGATGGCCGATTTCAGGTATTTGTCGTTCTCCTCCTTGTCGGGCAAGATGTTGGGCTGCAGGAAGCGGTTGATGTGTGTGCTCTGCAGGTCGAGTTCGCTGTCGCTGGCCTTGAGGGCCGAGTCGAGCCACTGGTACACGTTCCGGCTCGAGCGCATCTGCTCGGTGGTGACGGTCTGCACCACGCCGTTGGAGCTTTTGAACCGGATTTTGGGCAGTGAGCCGCTGGCGATGGCGTCGAAGGTGGTGGCGTCGACGATGCCTGCGGCGAAGAATGAGGTCACCTCGTGGATGATGCGGCTGCTGGTGGCCGCGCTCACGTCGCTGCGCGCGCGAAGCGTGGTGGTGAGCGAGTCGAGCTGCTGCGCGGCCAGGGTGTTGTCGCGCTTGTAGATGGGCACAAAGGTGGCCTTGGTCTCGGCCTCGATGCGCTTGACGGTGGCCTCGTCGGTGGCCCGCTCGACCGAGAATTCGGCAAACAGGGTGGGGTAGCGCCAAGGCTGGTTCACCTCATAGTTGTATTTCTTCACTCCGGCTTTGCGGGGCAGGGCCACCGTGATGATGGCGATGGCGGCTATTGCGAGCAGGATGACGATGATGCTGTGTCGTGACATTTGCTTTTTATACTAATGTATGGTGGGTGGTGTCGTGAAGAGGATATCGAACCGCGCCGGCGCAGTACGGTCAGTTGACCCGGGTGGCGGTGTTGACGCCTTTCACCTTCTTGAGGCGCTTGCACAGGTTGGTCACCACGCTGGTGTCCTCGATGAGCACGTCGAGGTCGCAGTTGAACACGCCCTGGTCGGCGCGGATGTTCAGGCTGCGCATGTAGATGGCCATGTTGGTGGAGATGATGTAGATGATTTCCTGGAGGATGCCCATGCGGTCGATTCCCTCAACGTGGATCGACGCGGGGAATTTCCGCCCGGTGCTGGCCCAGCGCGTCTGCACGAGCCGTCCGCCCCGTCCGGCCTTGAGCAGCATGGCGGTGGGGCAGTCGAGCTTGTGCACCACCACCTGGCCGTTGTCGTCGATGCAGCCGAGCACGTCGTCGCCGGGAATGGGCCGGCAGCACGGTGCAATCTGGTAGTTGCTCACGCCGTCGGTGGTGCGCAGTTCATACACCTCGGAGGTGTTGACCGGCTTGCGCTCGGGTTTGGCGGCGTCGGGCGTGGGGGGAGCGTCTTTGTCCTTCGAGGTGCCGAAGGGGTTTCGCCACAAGCGGTTGAACAGGCTCTGCCCCTGCTGCGGCTTCACCTTGCGCAGCAGCTTGTCGCTCACGGTCATCTCGCCGTTGCCAATCATGAAGAACAGCTCGTCCTTGCCTGGCAGGTGCTCGCTGTTGATGATGCGCATGATGGTGTCGCTGGTCATCTCTATGCCATTGGCCATGAGCCAGTTGCTCAGTTTCTTCTCGCCCTCGTTGATGATTTCGCGCCGGCGGTGGCGCAGTGCGGCGCGCAGGCGTGTCTTGCCGCGGGCGGTGACCAGCAGCTGCTCCCACTCGGGCTTGGGCTGCTGGCTGTTGGAGGTGAGCACCTCCACCTGGTCGCCGTTGTTGAGCCGCTGCGAGAGCGGCACGAGTTTGTGGTTCACCTTTCCGGCGATGCAGTGGGTGCCTATCTCGCTGTGCAGGGTGAAGGCAAGGTCGAGCACGGTGGAGTCCTTGGGCAGTCGCAGCAGGTCGCCCTTGGGGGTGAACACCTGGATTTCGCTGGCGAAGAGGTTGAGCTTGATGGTGTCGAGAAAGTCGAGTGCGTTGGGTTCGGGATTCTTGAGGATGTCCTGCACGGTCTGCAGCCAGGCGGTGAGCGCGCTGTCCTCGCTTTCGTTGCCGATTTTGTATTTCCAGTGCGCCGCCAGTCCGTGCTCGTCGACGTCGTCCATGTGGCGGCTGCGTATCTGCACCTCCACCCAGTTGCCGTCGGGGCCCATCACGGTGACGTGGAGCGCGCGGTAGCCGTTGGCCTTGGGGTTCACCACCCAGTCGCGCAGGCGGCCGGTGTGGAATTTGTTGGGATAGGCGGCTGCGATGGCGTTGTAGATGTCCCAGCACATGCCGGCCTCGCGGCTGTCGTCGGAGCACTCAAACACGATGCGCGCCGCATACAGGTCGTAGACCTCCTCGAAGGGCACGTGCTTGCGCTCCATCTTTTTCCATATCGAGTAGCACGACTTGACGCGCGCCTTGAATTCGTAGGTGATGCCCATCTTGTCGAGGCGCTCGCGTATGGGGGCGGCGAAGTGGTTGAACACCTGGTTGCGCTGGTCGGCGGTGATGGCGATTTTCTCCTCAATCTGCCGGTGGATTTCGGGGTGCTCGTATTTGAAGCTCAGGTCCTCGAGCTCGGTCTTGATGGCAAACAGTCCGAGCCGGTGGGCCAGCGGGGCGTAGAGGTAGAGCGTCTCGCCGGCTATTTTGTACTGCTTCTGCGGCGGCATCGAGGCCAGCGTGCGCATGTTGTGAAGGCGGTCGGCCATCTTGATGAGCACCACGCGTATGTCGTCGCCCATGGTGAGCAGCAGTTTGCGCACGTTCTCGGCCTGTGTGCTCGACATGGTGCCGAATATGCCGCCCGAAATCTTGGTCAGCCCGTCCACGATGCGGGCAATCTTGCTCCCGAAGTGCGCCTCGATGTCCTCGACGGTGTACTCCGTGTCTTCGACCACGTCGTGCAGCAGCGCCGAGCAGATGCTCGTCGAGCCCAGACCTACCTCCTGGC
>CAMVDK010000019.1 GCA_947166165.1 uncultured Porphyromonadaceae bacterium | reverse complement strand
CGGTCAGGAGTTCCCAGGCCCAGTCGATGGCCTCGGACTTGAAGTAGTCGCCGAAACTCCAGTTGCCCAGCATCTCGAACATCGTGTGGTGGTAGGTGTCGTGTCCCACCTCCTCGAGGTCGTTGTGCTTGCCGCTCACGCGCAGGCACTTCTGCGAGTCGGCCACGCGGGGCCACTGCACGGGCTTGTTGCCCAGAATGATGTCCTTGAACTGGTTCATGCCCGCGTTGGTGAACATGAGCGTGGGGTCGTCCTTGATGACCATCGGTGCCGAGGGCACGATGTGGTGGTTCTTGCTCTCGAAGAAGCGCTTGAAGGCTTCGCGGATTTCTTTTGCTGTCAGCATATATTTCGATACGGTTAATGTGTCCGATACTCCTGTCGCGCCAAAGGTAAGCGCAACCAAACTGCAAAAGTACAAAATAATTAGGAATTAGAGGCCGGGAAGCGCTTTTTTTTGGTTTTGTAACGCTTTTGTGTCGACTTTATGTGGAGTGAGTTCAGTGCGCCGCGCGAATGCGGGCCACTCTAAATTAATGTAAATAAACTGCAAAGTGCGCTAAAAGCATCTTTATGACGCGCTTTTTTAGTAACTTTGCACCACATAAGCCGCAAGGGCCGGAAGCAGCCACCCCGGTTGGCGCGCATCGCCTGCCTTTCGGCCTACGATATCCCTCTCATTCCTTTATTATTGACAATGAAACGAATTCTCTCCCTTGCGCTTGCCGCTTTGGTGACCGTGGCCGCCGACGCCGCGAGCATCACCGCCACGCAGGCCCAGGCTGTGGCACAGCAGTTTGTGAGTCATCGCCAAGCGCGTCTGGCTCCTGGTGCCCGCCAGTCCTTGCCCCTGCATCTGGCACACGAAGGCCGCAGTGCTGCAGGCACGGCCGACTACTATGTGTTCAACCGTGGAGCCGACGGCGGCTATGTGGTCGTGGCTGGCGACGACCAGCTGCTGCCCGTGTGGGGCTACAGCGACGCCGGCAGCTTCGACGCCTCCGACATGCCCGACGGCCTGCGCTACTGGCTGGGCGAGTACCAGCGGCAGCTGCAATGGCTGCGCCAGCATCCCGAGGCGCGGCCCCGCAAGGCCGCCAAGATTGAGGGCAACGGCGTGCAGCCCCTGCTGCGCACGTTGTGGAACCAGTGCAAACCCTACAACAACCTGTGCCCCACGGTGAACTACTCCAGTGGCATGCAGGCCTATGGCAACCGTGCCCCGTCGGGCTGTGTGGCCACGGCCACGGCGCAGCTGATGAACTATTACCGCTGGCCCGAGCGCGGCACCGGTTCGCACAGCTATGTGTGCCGCGTGACCTACGACAACTCGTGGCAGGGCTACCGCACCACGCTGAGCGCCAACTTCAGCGAGTCGACCTACGACTGGGACGCCATGGCCGACGTCTACTACTTCGAAGGCGGTGACTACAACACCGTCTACGCCCGTGGCCTCGACGACGCGCAGGGCACTGTGGCCACCCAGGCGCAGCAGAATGCCGTGGCAAGGCTGATGAGCGACCTGGGCGTGGCCCTGGAGATGAGCTATGGCACCAAGGGCAGCGGAGCCATGTCGGAGGACGTGCCCAAGGTGCTGGCCACCTACTTCCACTATGGCCGTGGTGTGTTTCTGCAGCGCGACTACTTCGACGGCGACTGGGACGCATGCCTGCGGCAGGAACTCGACGAAGCCCGCCCGCTCTACTACTCCGGGCAGGCCAACGATGGCGGACACGCCTTCGTGCTCGATGGCTACGACACCGACGGCTATTTCCACGTGAACTGGGGCTGGGGCGGACGCAGCAACGGCTACTTCGTCACCACGCTGCTCAGTCCGTCGGACCAGGGCATCGGCTCGTTTGAGGGCGGCTACAACACGCGTCAAAGCGCCATCGCCCACTTGCAGCCGCAGACCGACCCGCGCCTGCTGCTCTCGCCGGCCTATGTCGACTTTGGCACCCTGCAGCCTGGCCGGATGTCGACGCTGACGGTGGACCTGGGCGGCGAGGTGCTCACCGGCGAGGTGGCAGTCACGCTGACGGGTGCCGACACCAATTGCTTCGCCCTCGAGCGCGACACCTACACGGCCGCCGAGGTGATGCACGGCACCACGATTGCCGTCACCTACCGGCCCGTGGGCACCGACAAGGACAAGCACACAGCCACGCTCACCGTGCAGGGCGGCGGGTGCGACCAGTCGGTGAGCATCCCCCTCACTGGGCGTGTGAATGTGGACCCGCTCATCGTGGCCACGCCCGACAGCATCGACTTCGGCAATGTGGAGCTCAACAGCACCAGCAAGCAGGCCGCCACGCTGAGCGGTGTGAACCTGAAAGGCGACGTCACGCTCACGCTGAGCGGAAGCGGCGCCGCCAGCTACCGGCTGTCGAACACCACGTTGAGCAAAGCCACCATGACCCGTGGCGCCGCGGTGGTGGTCTTCTTCACGCCGGCCACCGAGGGCATCCACGAGGCACTGCTCACCATAGCCGGCGGCGGGGCGGCACCAGCCACCATCGCCCTTACCGGGCGGGTGGAGCCTCAGCAGGCTCCCGCCACGGGCGACGTGACAGGCGACGGTCGCATCGATGTCGACGACGTGAACGCGCTGATCAACATCATCCTCGAGGTCAGTTCGCCCACCGACTATTCGGGCCAGAGCGACCTCGACGCCAGCGGCAGCATCGACATCGACGACCTGAACCGGCTCATCAACATCGTGCTGGCGCAGTGAGCACATGATGATGCGGTCGGGACGCTGACTGACGGCGACAGGCCGGTTTTACGCGGCGTTGCGCTTAATTAATTTGTGATTGCGCTGGGTTTTATCTAATTTTGCGGCGAAAATCACGCTCCACAACGATAATCTCTTCAGGAAAATGGAAACCGAAAAAGGTCAGAAGTATCTATGCCCGGTAGTTGAGGTCTACAAGAGCAACGGCGCGCTGTTCTATGTGGTGAACGCCAACGGCCACTTGTGCACCGTCAAGGCCTTCGAGTACCAGAAAGGCCGCCCAACGCCATCGGCGCTGCAATGCATCGTGAAAGGGCGCACCGAGTCGGGCGAGCCCATCGTGATGCAAGACATCGCCGCCGCGCTGCAACTGCTCTACAAGGTGGGCGAGACCTACGAGTTCAAGGTCAAAAGCGAGGGTGCCGTGATGGGCTACTACGAGGTGGTGGACCGCAACGGCTTCGTGATGCGCCTCACCGAGTTCGGTGACGCCCACTTCTATATCAACCAGGTGGTGAACGCCCGCGTGACGAGCATCAACCTGGTGCGCGTGGAGCTTGCCCTGGTGACCACCGCTCGCCACGAAGGCCTGCTGTTCCTCTCGCCCGAGCGTGTGCTGGCCCTGACCGGCGACGACAGCCAGATGCCCCGGCGCTACCTCAAGCTGCTGTTCGACCACAGCACGCTGCTCAAGGAAGCCCGCGAGCACTATGAGGCGGGCAATGCCATGTGGCTCATCACGGCCATCGACGCCGTCGACCGCCAGCTGGCCGACTGGCTCAACAGCCCCCAGCGCCGCAAGATGGCCCTGCTGGGCGACTTCCGCAACATCTGCATCAACACGCTCGAGCTGAGCGACTATCTGGCCGACTGCACGCCCGACGAGCGCGACGGCTACCAGAAGCGCATCGGCACCGCCATACGCCATGCCGACGACTACCTGCTGGCCATGACGCTCCTGCGCGACGGCAACTACCAGACCTATGTCGACGACTGCCTGCACCGCCTGCGCCACACGGGCTACCTCTATCAGCCCGAAACCAAGATGCGCGTGCTCATGTCGCTGTTCACACTCAGGCAGGAGTCGGTGCAGGGATTCATCGAGGACATCTTCGCGGTGATTCGCGACGGCCAGCAGCGCGAGCAGTTTATGCAGCAGTTCAAGGGCGCTTTCATCGAGATGCTCGACATCTACATCTGGCATGAGCGACGCACCGTAGACCTGCTCACCGGCACCGACGACGAGGCCTCGCGGCAAGCCATCGAGCACAGGACCGAGGCCCTGGCCATACAGCTGCTGCTCGTCGACCAGGAGGAGTGCGACAACGACATGCTCTACCGCTCGATGCTCTACCGCTGCGCGTCGCTGCTCATGCCCGGTCAGGCCGACGTGCTGCTCCAGTTCTCGTTCCACGCCTTGTTCAGCGGATTGGCCAATCCGCTTGAATATAAATGGGAAGATGTGGCGCACTTGCAGGTGCTCTGTTCCAAACTCAGCGCCGGCAGTGGCATCGTCATGGCCGGCGAGCCGCTGCACTACCACGGCAGCAACGCGTCGCTGGTGGTGACGCAGCAAGCCATCAGCATCACGCCGCTGCAGCAGACGGGCGAGCTGAGCCGCGCCTATCCCGATGAGGTCACCCCGTGGCAGCACTTGCAGGTGCTGCTGCCCGTGAGGCTCAAAAACCGCGTCAAGGCCGACGACAAGGCTTTCGAGCATTATCAGGCCATGTGGCAGGAACTCGAGCAGACGCTGCTGGCGGCTCCGCAGGCCGCCAACGAACAGCCGACCGCGCCGCGTGAGCGCGTCAAGCCCAATGTGGGCGATACGGTCACCCTGCGCGTGCTCCGCCAAGTGCCCGGACGAAAGTACGACCTGTACTGCCAAATCGAGGACGACCGCTTCATGGGCATCGGCATCCTCGACACGCACAAGGTGGTGCACTACAACGTGGAGGCGGACCCTAACCTGTTCCACGACATGGACACCGGCGAGCCCCTGCTGCTGCGGGCCTCGATCGAGCAGTACGACGACGATGGCGTGATGCACTTCACCATGCTGCGGCAGATAGCCGAGTTCATCAACCAGGATCTGGTGGCCAACGATGTGGTGCTCGCTATGGTCTCGCTCACCACCCCCAGCAGCTACATCTGCATCACCGACCTGGGCTTCTCGCTGGCCATCAACCGCAGCGACAACCGCAACCTCAAGTTCGGCGACTTCGTGCTGGCCGAGATCACGAAATGGGAGCTGAACGGCAACGTGTATGCCAACTATTTGGAAAAGAGCAACGAGCGCTTCGACACCGACCGCGCCTTCCAGCGGCTCGTCACCGCCTATGCCGACGGCCACGTCTACATCGACCCTGAGCAGGAAGCGCCCACCATAGCCGGCGACGAACTCGAAGACACACTCGAGGGCGGATACCTCGAGGCCGATGCCGTCGAGGAACTCATCCGCATCGTCGACCGCCTGGCCATGACGCGCTCCGAGCAGCTGGCTACCTACAACTACCTGGCCGCAGCCAGGCTGCTCAGCCTGGTGGTGGGCAACCAGGAACTCGCCGACTACTATGCCAAGCGAATCGACATGCTGCTCGTGCTGCAGCAATTCGCCGACCACGACAGCATCACCGACGAGCAGCTGCACCAGCTGCTCGCCGACAGCCAGACCCTTGCCGACCATTACCCCGAAGTGAAAAACAAACTCCAGCAGTTGCAAATCATCAACAGTCTGGGCAAGAAGGAGTGGCACGACGAGGAACTGTGGCAGCAGGCAGCCGATGCCACCAACCAGAAGACCAGTGCCCTGGCGCAGTTTGTGCTCTGCTACAACATGCTGCAGCAGTTCAACTTCTACGACCAGCTGCAGGCCATCAAGCGCCGCATCTACCAGACCATGGACCTGGAGATGCCGCTGCCCAAGACCTCGTTTGTGGCCCACGAGGACCAGTTCACCGAGCTCAAGTCGTCGATGATTTATCCCGCCGGCAACTCCATGCAGCCCAACGAGCGCGCGCAGATGCACGAACTGCTCATCGTGGTGTGCAGTTTCCTCAATGCCAAAGGCGGGACGCTCTATGTGGGGGTCAACAACCTGGGCATGGCCTCGGGGCTGGATGCCGACTTCGTGTATCTGAACAACCGCCGTGCCGACTACGACATCGACATCATCAAAGACCGCTTCGACCTCCACTTCCGCCAGGCCGTGCACGACAATCTGGGTGTGCTGGCCAACGACCTGGTGAGCGCCGCATTCATCAACGTGGGCGGAAAGTGGGTCTACCGCGTCGAGGTCGAGGCCAGCAGCGAGCTGGTCTATCTCGAAAAGCAGGCCTTTGTCCGCCAGGGCACGTCGAAGTGGCTCATTCCTGCCGACCAGGTGAAGGCCTTTGCTAGTCAGCGCGCGCAGCGCAGGGCACGCACCAAGTGAGGCAACACATCACTCAAGAAACCGCAATCAGAATGATGACATCAATGAATTGGGACCGGCTCATCTGCGACAAGCGGCTCGGTCTGGAGCATTACCACGACACCAAGGGCGGCGTGAGGAGCGACTTTGAGCGCGACTACGACCGGCTGGTGTTCTCGTCGCCGTTCCGGCGGCTGCAGAACAAGACGCAGGTGTTCCCCCTGCCGGGCAGCATCTTCGTGCACAACCGGTTGACGCACAGTCTGGAGGTGGCCTGCGTGGGGCGGTCGCTGGCCGGCGAGGTGGCCCTGCGCCTGCGTGAGCGCTATGCCGGCGAGCCGTGGGCCGAAAGGCTTGCCGACCTGAGCGCCATCGTGGCTGCGGCCTGTCTGGCTCACGACCTGGGAAATCCGCCCTTCGGACACTCGGGCGAGAAGACCATCGGGGCCTACTTCAGCGAAGGGCGAGGCATGGAACTGCGGGGGCAGCTCACCATAGGCCAGTGGAACGACCTGATCCACTTCGAGGGCAACGCCAACAGCTTCCGCACGCTGGTGCACCAGTTCAACGGCCGCCGCGCTGGGGGCTTTGCGATGACCTACTCCACACTGGCGTCGATTGTGAAGTATCCCTTCTCGTCGTCGCAGGCCGGCAAGCGGGGCAAGTTCGGCTTTTTCACCACCGAGAAGGAAGCCTTCGAGCGCATTGCCGCCCAGCTGGGCATGCTCCAGCTGGGGCCGGAGCACTATGCGCGCCACCCGCTTGTCTACCTCGTGGAAGCAGCCGACGATATCTGCTACCAGGTGATGGACATCGAGGACGGTCACAAACTCAAAATCATCGACACCGACGAGACGCTGCGGCTGCTGCTCTCGTTTTTCGACGCCAACCGTCAGCAGCACATGCATCAGGTGATGGACTCGGTGGCCGACCCCAACGAGAAGGTGGCATACCTGCGCTCGTGCATCGTGGGGCTGCTGGTGCAGGAATGCGCCGCCACCTTTGTCGACCATGAGAGCGAAATCCTGCAAGGGCGCTTCGAGGGCGGGCTCATCGACCACATCTCGCCGCTGGCCGCCGACGGCTACCGCCGCTGCAGCGAGCTGGCCTACCAGCGCCTCTACCGCGCCGGCTATGTGGTCGATGTCGACCTGGCCGGCAACCGCATCATCAACCTGCTGCTCGAGAAACTCATCGACGCTGTGATGCATCCCGAGCGCAACTACTCGCAGCTGCTGCTCAACAAGTTCCCGCAGCAGTACGACGTGCATGCTCCCTCCACTTTCGAGAAAATACAGGCCGTGCTCGACCACATCAGCGCCATGACCGACATCTATGCCCTTAACCTCTACCGTCAGCTCGACGGCATATCGCTGCCCACCGTATGACAACGCCCGACCACTACATCAGCAGCCTGCAAAACGCGCAGGTCAAGCATCTGGTGCTCCTGCAGCAGAAGTCGGCCGAGCGGCGGCGCTCGGGTCTCTTCGTGGTGGAGGGCCGCCGCGAATTGCAGCATTGCATCAATGCCGGCTTGTCCGTCGACACCGCTTACTATTGCCCCGACCTGACCGAGGCTCCCGCCGGGGTGCACGCCGTGGCCGTGAGCCGCGAGGTGTATGCCAAAATCGCCTATCGCGACACCACCGAGGGCGTGGTGGCCACCGTCGAGGCTCGCCAGCTCGCCCTCGAAGACCTGCAACTGGGGCCGGAGCCACTGGTGGTGGTGCTCGAGCGGGTGGAAAAGCCCGGCAACTTGGGGGCTGTGCTGCGCAGTGCCGACGCTGCCGGTGTCGATGCCGTGCTGGTGTGCGACCCGCTCACCGACCTATATAATCCCAACTTGATACGCAGTTCGATAGGGGCAGTGTTCACTGTGCCTTGTGTGGCCTGCAGCTCGGCAGAGTGCATCGCCTACTTGAAGGCGCACGGCATCGCCATCCTCACGGCGCAACTGCAAGACTCAAGCCTCTATTACGACACCGACATGCGCCGTGCCACCGCTATCGTGATGGGCACCGAGGCCACCGGACTCACCCAGCAGTGGCGCGATGCCGCCGATGCCCACATACGCATCCCCATGCTCGGTGCCCTCGACTCGCTCAATGTGTCGGCCAGTGCAGCCATCCTCATGTTCGAGGCCGTCAGGCAGCGGCAAGCCGTGGCCCATCAGCCCTAATACACAATGCAGCAGAGCCGGAAGCCCTTAAGACAAGGCAATTATCGGCCTATTGTCCTCGCTCACAAAGTTCGTCTTCGACGCACATCCTCTGCTCTCGACTTGGACCAAGCTGCGTGCATCTTCGATGCACTTGCATGGTCTTTAACACAAAATCGGGTCTTTCGACCCGATCAAGGGCGTTACAAAACCTTTTAGCGCACTTCGTGCGGAAATCTTTCAAATCTTTTTCAAATCTAACAAGAGTAAAATTTAAATTATATTGAAAGATTTGATATGGATTTTGTTGAATTTTTCGCCGTTAGGCGGCTCGGAAAAACGATTTATGCGTTTTGCAACAAGGTCTGACCTAGGGACAACATCCCGTTAATTACCTAGGATAATGTTCACAACCGCATTGACATCCGAAACGTCAACGCCATCAACACCGTCGACATCGGCACCACCATCATAGTTGTCGGCGCGGTCCTTGCCCAGGATAATGTTCACCAAGATGTTCACATCGGTGACATCCACCCTTCCGTCGCCGTCCACATCGCCAATCGGGTGCTGTGGCTCGTCGCTCCAGCGCACGATGAGCGGGTTGTGCCACGACGCGGGAGTGGGCGAAGGAATGAGGTATGCCTCCCCCGAGGGCACTTCATCGGTTGTCGCTGCCCAGCGGTGGTTGAAGGTGCCATCGCCGTTATACAGGTAGGCGTCGTCATACACGACGAGCGTCTCGGCATCGGTGTTCGCCACCATCTGGTTGCCCTGCAGCAAGGGTGTGTCTGTGGTTGTCGTCGGTGTGTAACGCTGTCCGGCGGTAAGACCGCGCAGCAGCGTGCCGCTGTTGGCGGGGATAGCGCTGCTGATGAGTTCGGCAAACGCCTCTGTGTCGTTGACGGCGTTGACATAGTAGGCCTTGACGCCCTCGGGCATGGTCACATCCTTCAGGCAACTGAACGTGACCGACTCCCCGCTAGGAACGAAGAACGGGGTGACCTTTGACCAAATAGTGTTTTTCCGCTCGGTGCTGATGTCCCAGCCATTGATGGCGTTCTGGAAGTTAGCCATCTCGCGGTTTTCGACAAAGCACGTGCCCGTATTATGGTCATTGATTCCGTTGAAGCACTCGGTGCCGTAACGGCGACTGGTGGCAGGTGCGTTGATATTGATGTCCTGCCAAGCACCGGCAAAGGCATAGTCGCCAATTTCGAGCACGGTGGAGGGTATCGTCAACTCTACATTACCCATTGAATTGTAATAGGCATAGCGACCGATGTATTCCAGGTGCTTCATGTCGGTGAGGTTGCTGCCTTGATTAAGCCCCATGCGTCTGAAACAACTGTCACCAATCTCGGTCATCAGGTAGCGTGTGCCCATATTGTAAGTGTTGTCGGTCTCACTGTCATGCAGGGTGAAAGAAAAAACGATATCTACCACATCCCACGGCAGTTGGTAGACGTAGGCTGCCGTGCCGGCATAGGTAATGCCGTCTTCGGTGGACTGATGTGTACTTGTCACAGTCACATACCGGTCAAAAGTATCTTCGTGTTCTATGCGGAAGTCATAGGCGCCGCCAGTGATGTAATCGGCTCGTGATATCCAGTTGTTGGCGGTTTTGAACTTGGGCAGCAATTCAACAGGAACGCGCACTGCGCACGTGGCAGGGATGGTGGTGAACGCACCCGATGACGAAAAGTCGCGGTTGATGAGCAATTCGCTGAGGGTGCTGTTGCCAGAGAGCACGGGCGTACCGCAAGTGCGGAGCGAACTGGGAATGAGCATGCGCGTGATGGAGCAGTTGGCAAAGGCATTTTTGCCGAGACTGGTGATGCCATAAGGCAGCACCACTTCGCCTTGAACCTTCGCGCCGTCGAAGGCGTACTTGCCCACCGTCTTCAGTTTGCCGCTCAGCTTGAGCGTTGCCGAGGCATTCTTGTTGGTGCAATAAAATGCCGAATCGCCGATGCTGGTCACTCCAGGCAATTGAATTTGCGTCAAGTTAGGCAGTTGCCAGAACGCGCGGTTGTCAATCACCTCGGCGTTGGTGTACACGACATTGATCGAGGCGTCGTTGTAAAAGGCCTTTTTGCCTATCCTGGTCCCACTCACATTGCTGTTGAACAGGTAGTAGAATCTAGTGATTCCCGCGTCCTGGAAGGCACCGTCGGCCACCGACGTGCAGTACACCTTTTGTAACCCGCTGGCCACATTTTGGCCTTGGTCCTCTTCGGCACACGAAATCGCCACTTGGGGATTGCTGCTGTGACTGGTGGCACCCACCATTTCCGACTCTCCCGTTTGGGTGGCGGTGGGCGGTGTGGTCACCACAAAGAACAGCGAAGCGCCGTTCGTCATATGGAAAGTGT
Source organism: uncultured Porphyromonadaceae bacterium (assembly GCA_947166165.1). Lineage (GTDB taxonomy): Bacteria > Bacteroidota > Bacteroidia > Bacteroidales > Muribaculaceae > Sodaliphilus. Next base: position 8,408 of record CAMVDK010000019.1, on the reverse strand, counting down.
AGTCATGCGCCGGCGAGTTCCAACTGAATTTGACCGTGGCACTGATTCCCGACGGCAGCGTGAGGTCACTGAATATGTCGGCCCACTTTTGCGCTGCAGCACGCGACGATGTGTTGACCAACAGGCCCGTGTTATTGACTGATGCAAAAGCCTGCTGACCGATGTTGAATGCTGTCTCTCCAGCAAGACTCAGATTCAGTATGTTGCTGGGATGCCCTGAATTGAGTATGAAGTTGTTGGCGAGAAACTTCACCGAACTGGGCAAAGTGACATACGTGAGTTTTGAGCAGTTCTTCACCGCGGAAGACTCAAAACCGAGACAACCATATTCCACAACCACATACCACATCGTCGACATGGCATTGACAGCACCCGAGGAGACGATGGTGGGGTACCAATTTGCCCCCGACTTCACATAACCCGGCACATAGAGATGGTCACCCTGCAGCAAGTCACTTTCCGTGAAATCTGACAAATAGGCCACCTGACCGTAAGTGGAATGAGTGCCTATACTCACATTATAAGCCTGTGCCGTCAGCGCATTGGCCAGCAGCATAGCCAGTAATAGATAAATTGTTTTTTTCATAATGAGTAACAATTGGATGAATAAACATTTAATCGACCGCAAAAGTAATACTATTTTACCGATTCTGCAAATGTTTTTTCACATCGGCGGTGATTTTTTTGAAAGAAAGATAGTGCACCCCCCAGTTGACTAGGCCGAAGGCGATGAACACGTCGGTCCAGTGGACGATGATGGGATAGGCGTGGGTGATGAGCGTGTCGGGCCTGAGTTATCCTTGACCTTGCGACTTGGGTCGAAGGCCGGAGGTGGGGGGCTTGACGTGGAATTGCCGGGCATAGGCGGTGCCATCGGCTAGGCCGAGGGCGATGATGCCGTCGCCGATGGTGAGTTGGGTGATGTCGGTCACCGAAAGCCTTGTCGGCAAATCGATGATGCCGCGCACGCGGCCGTTTTGGTCGCAAATTTGCAGGCCGGCATCGGTGACGACCCACAAGTAGCCGTCGGCATCGAAGGCCATGGGGCCGAGCTGCACAGTGGCGTTGCTGTAGGTGTGCAGCCAGTAGAAGCGTTGCCCATGCAGCAGGGTGCCGTCGGAGGCGCGCACGTACTGCCAAAGCCAGTTGGTGCCCTTCTCGGGCATCACCACAAGTGTGCTGTCGGGGTAGACGGCACTTGGGGCCGTCCTCTCCAATGCTGCCACTTGTGCTGCAGTGTGCTGCCACTGTTGCCCGGCGATGAGCAGCGTGGACAGCAACTCGTTGTGGGTGCTGCCGACCGCGATGGGCTCCGGCCAGTCGCGCCACATCCATTCCATCACTTTGCCGAAAATCTCGGTAGACCGCCGCACGTTGTGGCCGCCGTCGCTCCAGTCGAAGGCTGCGTCGCATCCGGCGAACTCGAGGGCCGAGGCGAGCATTTGGTTGCCTTCGTACCAGTGGCCGAACAGCGGGTTCCAAACGTCGGCGGTGCCGTCTTGCAGAAACACTCTGATGGGCCTTGGCTCGCATTTGCGCACGAAGGCTTGCAGGTCGTTGCCGCCGCGCATGGCCACAAAGGTGCCCACCCCGCTGAAGACGCGCGCAAAGAGGTCGGGACGATGCCAGGCGGCGGTGAAGGCGGCGATGCCTCCGCTGCTCAGTCCGAAAATCATGCGGTCGTTGCCGTTGGCCGAGAGGTGGATGGTGCGTCCGTCGGGCAGCGTGCGCTGGTGGATGGCGGGTAGCACCTCGGTCTCCAGGAAGCGGGCAAAGCTGTCGTCGGTGGCATCGAATTGCGAGCTGCGCGCGTAGCGGAGCACCTGTCCGTTGTCGTCCTTCACCACGCCAGGTTGCAGAAACACGCCGATGGTCACCGGCATGCGTCCAGCGGCAATGAGCGAGTCCATGACAGCAGGAGCGTTGCACAGCACGCCATCGAGCCCCACATAGAGGCAGGCTGCTTGGCGGCCGGAATATTGCTGCGGCACATAGATTTCGTAGCTGTAGCTGATGCCTGGATAGATGCTCGAGCCGGTGTGCGCGTCGCTGATCATGATGTGGCCCGAAGGGGCCTGGGCACGGGCTGTGGAGACGAAAAGAAAGGCCGCCAGCAGGATGAGGGAGAGTCTCGATTTCGTCATGGCTCGTTCTGTTCGACTGCGGGCAGCAGCCCGGCGATTTGTGAGCGGTCGAAGTCGCCGAACCATTCTCGCAGCTTGTCCTCGGCTTGGCGCTCGATGTCGGGGGTGATGTAGCCACGCACCAGGTAGATGGCCCAAGCCAGCGCCGCCAGGTCGTCGGTAAAGCCCAGTGCGATGATGGCATCAGGAATTAAGTCGGTGGGCAGGATAAGGTAGCCCAGAGCACCATAGATTTTCATCTTGTCGGCCGTGGGCACCGATGGGTCGAGGGTCACATAGTAGAGCACCAGGGCGGAGTAGACCACCTTGATGCCAGCCTTCTTGGCTGTGTTTTTCAGCTTGTTCCACAACTGAGAGTCGTTGAAGTAGTTGCGGTAGGCATCGAAATCGACAAGTTTCCGTTTTTCCATTGTTCTAGGTGGTATAACCGAATGCATTATGACTTGCAAATACTGTGCCACTGCCCTCAATGCAGTCTGGGTTCAACAAGAAAAGCTGGACAAAAAAGAAAGATGGCCGCAATGATGGCACGATAAAGCATCGTTGAAGTATGTGGTTGCCCTCCTTGCAGAGGTCAATCGCTGATTTGTTCGATTTGTTGACGGGTCAGTCCTGTGGCTTGAGCAATGATGTCGATATCCAGCCCCAGTTGGAGCATTTTTTTTGCTGTCAGCATTTTCTCTTCGGCACGACCTTTTTCCATGCCTTGCGCCAAGCCTTTTTCCATGCCTTGCGCAATGCCTTTTTCCATGCCTTTTTCCATGCCTTTTTCCATGCCTTTTTCCAAGCCTTTTTCCATCCCTTGCGCTATGCCTTTTTCCATCCCTTGCGCTATGCCTTTTTCCATCCCTTCTGCAAAGCCTTGGGCCAAGCCTTGGGCCAAGCCTTTTTCCATGCCAGCCTTGATGCCTTTTCGCTCGGCGGAGTTATAATACGTTTTCTCGGTGCTGACCATGTCCCAGAATTTATCGTAGCCTTCGAGTTCTGCGCGTGTGAAGGCCGATTCCTCGAGGACCTCAATCGCTTTTTTGACCTGTGGGTCCTCAAGCAGCTCGGCTGGAATCTCGGTGGTTGATTCGTCGATTTCGGTGAGGTATCTCAGCCATAACACCTGCATTTTTTTCTCATTGTAGGTGTGGGGCTTGAATTTTGGCAGTTCCACAAACACCAGGTGTAGCCCCTCGATAACTTTGTCGCTGTGCTCGAGGTGAACCATGGAGTAGGGGTGATAGTATGACTCGAGGTCGGGCTCAAAGATGTCGTTGACCATGTTCAACGAGTACACAGGTTGCAGCAATTTGTAGTCGTGAGCCTTGTCGAGCTGGCGCACGTAGGCTTTCGACGCATTGAAGAGCACCCGGCTTTTGAACTCGGGCGACCAAATCATTTGCATTTCCACGATGAACTGGCGTTTCAGGGTGTCGGTGCACCGCACGTCTACGATGCTGTACTTGCGTGCCGGATTGTCGGGCACCATCTCGGGCGACAGATACTCGATGCTTTCAATCTGTTTGTCCTCGTCCAATGGGAGCATTGCGTTCAGAAAACTGATCACAAGGTCTTTGTGCTCGCCGAACACTCTCTTGAATGTGAGGTCGGCTTTGGGATTAAGATACTTTGCCATGGCTGTCGTGTTTTCTATTTCGAAAGCAAAGATAATTCGAATTTCTGAAATGGCAAAAACTTCGCAACAAAAAATAAATTTGGCTGACGCTGGTTGCAAAAAAATCACCACGAATTGCGCATTTGTTCAATATTGTGTAATTTTGCGCTTCTGAATTCCGTTAACTGTTGATTAGGACTTGATATGCTCAGGACAGTAAATAAGTGATATATAAAAAATGAAGAAATTACTTTCGTTGACGATTGCGGCGCTGAGCCTCGCTGGGGCGAGTGCGTCGCCGGTCACCGCGGGCCAGGCCCAGGCGGTGGCGCAGGAGTTTATGAGTGCTGGTGGCGCAATGCGCGCTCCGGCTCGTGGGGGAACCTCGCTGGCACTTGTCCACGAGGCGCAGGCCGCCAGCGGCCAGGCCGACTACTATGTGTTTAACCGCGGCACCGAGGGCGGCTATGTGATTGTGGCCGGCGACGATGCCGCGCTGCCCGTGCTGGGCTACAGCGACCGAGGAACGTTCGACTTCGACAAGCTGCCCTGCAACGCCAAGTGGTGGCTCGAACAGTACCAGAAGGAAATCCAATGGCTCCGCCAGCATCCGGGCACCACGCCGCGCAAGGTGCGGCAGCTCAGCACGAGCGTAGCGCCACTGCTGAAGACGAAGTGGAACCAGGACGCTCCGTTCAACAACCAGTGCCCCACAGGATGTGTGGCCACTGCCACGGCGCAAATCATGAAGTATCACGAATGGCCCGTGACGGGCAAGGGCAGCCACAGCTACACCTGCGAAATCTCAAGCGTGTGGGGCTCGACGACCACCAAGACGCTGAGCGCCGACTTCAGCCAATCGACCTACCAGTGGAGCCAGATGCTGAACAACTACAACGGCAGCTACACCACCGCGCAGGCCAACGCCGTGGCCAAGCTGATGAGCGACGTGGGCATCGCCGAGGAGATGGGCTATGGACCCGAGAGCGGCACGTCGTCCTACAACGCCTACTATGCGCTGAAGACCTACTTCGACTACGACCCCACGTTGCGCTACGTGATGCGCGACTTCTATGAGCTCGAAGAGTGGGAGCAGATGCTCCGCGACGAGCTCGATGCCCACCGTCCGGTGTACTATGCCGGCACGGGCTCGGCCGGTGGACACGCCTTTGTGTTCGACGGCTACAACACCAACGGCTACTTCCACGTGAACTGGGGCTGGGGCGGCGAAAGCGACGACTACTTCGCCAGCACTGCGCTGAACCCTTCGGCAATCGGCATCGGCGGTGGCGCTGGCGGCTTCAACAGCGGCCAGGATGCCATCGTCGGCATCAAGCCCAACGAGGGCGGTGTGGCAGCCGACGACCCCTTGCGCGGAATGATGGCCACCTTCAGCACCACCGCCACACAGGCGCAGCTGGGCTCGAGCGTGAGCTTCGCGATGGAGGGCATCACCTTCGTGGGCGAAGGGTCGTGGAACAGCATGATGTGGGGCATCGCACTCACCGACAACACCGGTGCCAACGTGCTCAACAGCTCCTGGGTGGTGGATGCCAGCGACATCAAGATTGGCGGCACCTACAGCATGACCGATGCCGTGGGCTACACCATCCCCAACGGCTTGACCAACGGCGAGTACCGCATCTACTCGACCTACAAGCTCAATAATGCGGTCTACTTCTTCGAGCGCCCGTCCAGCACGCCCTACGTGCTGATGACCGTGGTCGACGGCGTGGCCTACTTCACCGACGACGTGCCCGAGAGCCGCGCACGACTCACACTCGTGACCGACATCACGCCCGCCGACGAGCTCATGCCCGCCGACGATGTCCGCGCCACCGCGGTGGTGCAGGCCGAAGAGGCCGACTGGAGCGGCGAGCTCACCGCATGCGTGATGGATAAGCAGGGCGACGACACCTACACCACCGTGGCCAACATCACCGCCAGTGTCATTGCGCGACTGGGTGCGGCAAGCAATGTCAGTTTCTACGGCGCCTTCGACGGTATCGACGGGCACACCTACTACTTGACCATCCTCGACCCGGCTACTGGCGAGATTTGGGGCGACTACCACCCGTTTGTCGTGGGCACACCGGTGTCGGCACTGCTCACTCCCGCCGATGGCGATGTGGTGAACTTCGGCGAGGTGGCGAAAGGCTCGACCAACATCCACCAGCTCTCCGTGCAGGGCGAGAACATCACCGGCAGCCTGACGCTCACGCTGGGCGGCCAGGATGCCTCGTACTTCAAACTCTCTTCATCCTCGCTCTCGGCTTCGGCAGTGATGCGCGGCACCAAGGTGAACATCACCTATCGTCCCACCGTCGTGGCGCAGCACCAGGCCACGCTCACCATCAGTGGCGGCGGACTCGCGCAGCCTGTCACCGTGACCCTGATGGGCATGGTGGAAGGCAGCGCCACCAAGGGCGACATCAACCTCGACGGCAAGGTGGACATCGACGATGTGAACATCCTCATCAACATCATCCTCGAGCACGAGCCCGCAGCGGGCTACGGCCAGCGCATCTACATCGACGGCGACGACAAAGTCGACATCTCGGATGTGAACACGCTCATCAACATGATTCTGCAGAACTGACCGTTCGAGGAGACAATCGAAGACCTTCTGTGAGTTCAAGGTCATGAGTTGATAACGCGACGATTATGAATGAAGAGCGACACTTATATTGGGTGCCGCTCTTTTTTTTCGTGGTGCATCAGTGTTGGTATAGAAATATTCACTACCTTTGTGACTTGAAACATTAATTGCGTACGATTATGGTAAACGGCTCTGATTACTTTTTTTAGTGAAGTAGATTTCATGGTGTTCGCCGATGGGATATGACCATGGTTTCTGAGATGACCCCATTTTTCTTAATTTATTAACTCTATATAAACAATCTAAAAACAATTAGTTATGAAAAGAATTACATTAGTTTTAGTTGCTTTGATTGCAGGCACATTTGCCATGCAATTGAACGCGCAGTCTGACGTTCTCTTTAATTTTGATGTTGAGACCGAGAACTTCGATGAATGGAATGACTTGAGCATTGCTCATCCCGTCCACATCAGGGGTTACTATGAGCACCCCTATGGCCAAAACGGCTACATTGAGTATCAGGTTGACGATACACGGGATTGGACTCTCGTCGATGGCACGCTGATATCGGGTGAGGAGTTTAACTTGACCTTCGATATGTACTTCGACCCCGAAATGACTACAACACACACCCTCAACCTGCGCTACAACGATGGTCTGGACAACACCACCGATTTGAATGTCCTGACTTGGACCGACGTGCGCTCCTATGATGTCAGCGGCATCGAGGACCGTGTTTACAATGGCCAGCCCCAGCAATTCAGTGTGACTGTCAACGGTGAGACCAGTACTTATGTTGGTGAGACCAATCCTGGTAACTACACCTACACAATCGGGGGTGTTTATGAAGAGAACACCATCGGTGTGATGAATGTTGAGTACACCATCTCTAAGGGCCAGGCCCAGATTGAAGTAATCGTACCCGATGACGTGGCGTATGACGGTGAGGCCCATGGCGCAACCGTTAACGTGATCGCTGGTGACGGCGACGTGACCGTAACCTATGTAAACGCTGCAACAGGCGAAGAGTCCACCGAGGCTCCCTCCGCAGTGGGCGTTTATCGCGTTGTAGTTGAGGTTGCCGACAGCGAGTTTTACAACGGTATCGAGGCCACCAGCTATGGCCAGTTCGAGATCTATGACCAGGTGACTGGCATCCGTATGGTCAACATTGACCAGAAGGACAACAACGAGTGGTACACCATCGATGGCCGCTGTGTTGTGGCTCCCACCGCTCCCGGTCTCTACATCCACAATGGCAAGAAGTACATCGTGAAGTAACACTCACGGGTTCATCAACCCGAAAAACAGCCAGCTCGTTCGAGTCACGAGCGTTGCTCAACAGCGAGAGAGCCGCGGCCCATCGGGTCGCGGCTCTCTCGCACTGTGTCAGGGTGTCGGCACGGGGTGGCCGATCACTTTGTGTGGCTGAAGTAGATGCCGTTCTTCAGTTCAATCACGCCGTTGTAGGTGGTCTTGGTGCCGATCACGCTGAGTCCGTCGCCCACGTCAAGACCCAGCGAACCGATGAGGCCCTTGCGGTTGTCGCCGGTGGCGCCCCAGCCGGGATAGCAGCCGTACACGTAGAGCGTGTTGTCGCCATCGGTGAGGTAGAGGTTGCCCCAGTCGGCGTTCGCAATTTCGTCGATCATGCCAGAGACCATATAGTAGTCCTCGTCGCTGTCGGGCAGCTCGAGGAAGTCGGCGATGCTGATGGGCGTGACGGGGATGGTGTTCTCCAGCGTGGCGTTGAGCATCTCCTTGGTGCCCTTGTACTCGCCGCGCTGGCCCACGAGCGTCACCACGTCGCCTGCCTTGAGGCCGGCATCGGCGTAGTCGGCAATCTTATAGATGTAGGCCTCGCCCGACCAGTCGCGCACGTAGAGGATGCCGGTTTCGGCGTTGTCGACGCGGGTGATCACGCCTGTGATGCGGTACATCGCACCACTGACGGGAGCCTCGAGGAACTCTGCCACACTCACATCCCTGATCGAGCCTTCCTGGGTGCGGGTGGTCTGTGCGGTGTACTCCTTGCCTTTGTCATCGGTGGTGCGGAACACCA
>CAMVDK010000018.1 GCA_947166165.1 uncultured Porphyromonadaceae bacterium | reverse complement strand
TTCGCATTGATGAGCGTGGGTGCGGGGTGTTCAAATGCGAATTACACGAATTTGGCGAATTTAACTAATTCAATATTAGTGTAATTCGTATAATTAGCTCAATTCGCATTGATGAGCGTGGGTGCGGGTATTTAAATGCGAATTACACGAATTTGGCGAATTTAACTAATTCATGATTGGCGATAACCAGATTTTTCGTTGAATGGCATCCGCTTGTGAATCATTGTCGTTGATTGTCGTTAGTTGTCCTTGGTTGTCTGATTTTTGCTGAGATGGGTGGTAGGGGCGCAGACATGGGGTTTGCGGGTGCGTCGTTTTTTTGTAGGTGTGCCGTTTTTTTGTCGTTGCGTCGTTTTCCGTCGCTGTGCTGTTTTCCTTCGCAGTTTTGGGCGGTGGGATGGCGTGATTCGTGGAGAGGCGCGCACGATTATCGTGCTGTTTTGCCTGCGCGGTTTGCATGGTTGGGAAATTTTGGCGATATTTGCAGAAATTTTTTCAGTTTTATGCGAATTGCCAGGATTATTGCCTTTTGGGCGTTGTGTGTGGGATGCTTGTTGCCTATTGCGGCGGCGCCGGTGGATGTGGACTCGGTGTGCAAACTGGGGCTGCCGGTGGTATGGGTGTCGACGGTCGGCGGCGTGGAGCCGACGTGCGACTATGTGTCGGCTCCGCCGGGATGCATAGGCGGGGGCATCACCAACACCACGAAGGTGCCCATGCGGCTCCGTCTGCTTGACGCGGCGACGGGCGGCGCGCTCTACGACAGCGGCGACTATGAGGCCGACGTGAGCGGCGCCACAATCCGCATTCGCGGCAACACGAGCGCCTATGCGGCCAAGAAGCCTTTCAAGGTGAAGCTGGAGCGAAAGGCCGACCTGCTGCTGCGCGGCGACGACGAGCGCTATGCCGACAAGAACTGGCTGCTGCTCTACGACGACGACCTGCTCTCGCTGTTCGGGCTGACGGTGAGCCGGCTGATGGCGATGAAGTGGACTCCGGCGGCCACCTATGTGAATGTGGTGGTGAACGGCGACTATCGCGGCATCTACCTGCTCATCGAGCAGGTGAGGCGCAACCGCAGCTGCCGCCTCGACTGCGAGAAGACGGGCTTTGTGGTTGAGCTGGACCCTTACTGGTGGAACGAGCCGCTGAGCATCAAGTCGCTGGCGTTCAGCAATGTGTATCACTACACGTTTAAGTATCCCGAACCGGAAGACCTCACCGAGTCGCATCTCGACTATGTGACCCAGGTGATGAACGATTTCGACCGGTCGATAGGCAAGGGCACCTATCCCAATCACATCGATGTGGCCTCGCTGGCGCAGTGGCTGGTGGCGCACGAGGTGATGGGCACCTGGGACAGCGGCGGCTCGAACAAGTACTTCGTCAAGCGCGACGACAGCGACTCCACGCTGCTGGAGATGCCGGTGCTGTGGGACTTCGACTCGTCGCTGCAGATGGAGGGTGACTGGAGCCGCCTGCACAGCGACATTTTCCGCCGCTTTTTCACCAACAAGAACAAGGAACTTGTCAAGCAGTGGCAGCACCGCTGGCGCACGGTGTCGCCGTGGATTGTGGACTCGGTGAAGACGGCCTACAGCCGGTTTGCCGGCAGCGAGCAGGGCCGGGGGCTGGACCTGTCGCGGCCGCACGACAACGCGCGCTGGGGCGTGGCGCATCCGCTGGTGGCCGTGTCGCGCCAAAAGGCCGAGGACTGGATCGAGGCGCGCAAGCCGTGGCTCGATGCCAACGTGGAGGCCTTCTACACCGACCCGCACCCAGCGGCCGACGTCAACGAGAATGGCGTGGTGGATGTGGACGACCTGAACATCGTCATCAACATCATGCTGCACAAGCGGGCGCCGTTCTACCGGGCCGATGTGAACTGCGACATGACGGTCGACATCGACGACCTGAACGCCGTGGTGAACATCATCGTCCCCACCACTCCCATCGAAGATTGACAACCGAGCCGGTGCCTCAGATTTCGTGGCCGGTGTAGAGCTGGTAATACTTGCCGCGCATCGACAACAGCTGGTCGTGGGTGCCTTGCTCGATGATGCGTCCGTGCTCGAGCACGATGATGCAGTCGGCGTTGCGCACGGTGCTGAGCCGGTGGGCGATCACGAAGGTGGTGCGCCCCTTCATGAGTGAGTCCATGCCGCGCTGCACGAGTCGCTCGGTGTGGGTGTCGATGCTCGAGGTGGCCTCGTCGAGGATGAGCACAGGCGGGTCGGCCACGGCAGCACGGGCAATGGCGAGCAGCTGGCGCTCGCCCTGGCTCAGGTTGCCGCCGTCGCCGGCGAGCACGGTGCGGTAGCCGTCGCTCAGGCGGCGGATGAAGTCGTCGGCTCCGACGAGCTTGGCGGCCTCGCTGCAGTCCTGGTCGGTGGCGTCGAGGCGGCCGTAGCGGATGTTGTCGAGCACCGTGCCGGTGAACAGATGCGTCTCTTGCAGCACCATGCCCAGCGCGTGGCGCAGGTGGGGCTTGGCGATGTCGGCCACGTTGATGCCGTCGATGGTGATGTGGCCGTCCTGGATGTCGTAGAAGCGGTTGATGAGGTTGGTGATGGTGGTTTTGCCGGCCCCGGTGCCGCCCACGAAGGCGATTTTCTGGTCGGGCATGGCGTTGATGGTGATGTCGAAGAGCACCTGCTTGCTGGGCGTGTAGCCAAAGTCGACCATGTCCATCTGCACGCCGCCGTCCACCTTGACGAACCGCGGCTTGTCGGCTGTGGGCAACCGCCAGGCCCAGAGTCCGGTGCGCATGGGCACGGGCACGAGCGTGCCGTCGGGGGCCTCGATGGCATTGACGAGCGTGGCCTTGCCCTGGTCGGCTTCGGCGGCCTCGTCGAGCAGGCGGAACACGCGCTCGGCGCCCACGCTGGCGTTGAGCACGCTGTTGATTTGCTGGCTCACGTTGGCGATGGGGCGCGCGAAGCTCTTGTTCAGCGTGAGGAAGGCCACCAGAGTGCCCAGGCTCAGCTCCACGTGTCCGCCGATGATGAGCGCGGCGCCCACCACACCGATGAGCACGTAGCTCAGGTGGCCCAGGTTGCCGTTGACGGGCATCACGATGTTGGCGATGCGGTTGGCCTCGCAGGTGCTCTGGCGCAGCTGCTCGTTGATGCGCTCGAAGTCGGCGATGGCCTGCTGCTCGTGGTTGAAGGTTTTCACCACGCGCTGCCCGGTCATCATCTCCTCGATGAATCCGTTCACCTCGGCCAGCCGCTGCTGCTGCACCTTGAAGTGGCGGCGCGAGCGCTTGCCCAGCCAGGTGGTGGTGAAGGCCATCACCAGGGCCATGACCACGCTCACGATGGTGAGCGGGACGCTCAAGGCCACCATGCTCACGAGCGTGACGGTGATGGTGATGAGCGAGTTGAGCGCCTGGGGCAGGCTCTGGCTGATCATCTGCCGCAGGGTGTCGACGTCGTTGGTGTAGGCCGACATCACCTCGCCGTGGGAATGGGTGTCGAAGTAGCTGATGGGCAGCCGCTCCATGTGCGAGAACATGTCGCGGCGCAGGCGCAGCATGGTGCCCTGCGTGACGTTGATCATCAGCCGGCTGTGCAGGTAGGAGCACGCGGCGCCGAGCAGCAGGACGAGGGCCAGCATGGTGAGCGTGCGGGCCAGCGGGCCGAAGTCGGGCGTGCCGGCGGCGGTGAGCGGCACGATGTAGTCGTCGATGAGCGTGCGCGTGAACAGCGTGGAGGCGAGCGTGGTGAAGGCTGTGATGACGATGCACACGGCCACGGTGAGCAGCGAGAACTTGTAGTCGCGCATCACCATGCGGGTGAGCCGCAGCAGCACGTCGCGCCGCTTGCCCTGGGGCTCGCCGGCGTATTGGTTGCGGCCACCCATCTGGCCGTTGGGGTTGAAGTTCGGTTGTCTCATTGCAGTTCCTGTGGCTTGAGGCATGAATGCCTGCTTGCGCTATGATTTGGCTGCCAAAATTACGAAAAAATCCATTCAGAGCCAAAACATTTGCCGCATTTCTTCGCATTTCGTTCGCAAGTTGCTGTCCAAACGGTTTTCAGCGAGAAAAAACTAAAAAAACGGCCTGTTGCGAAAAAAACTATCACAAGGTTTGGCAAATATAGAATAATGTAGTATCTTTGTCGAAACAAAAGTCACCACCCGCGATGAGAGAGCCAGCCATAGACAACAGCTTGAAGCATGACGTGTTGCAGTCGCTGCACGAATTGAAGAGCCGCATGCTGCCGTCGGCAAAGATGTATTTGTTCGGGTCGCGCGCCAGGGGTGATGCCACAGCCGAGAGCGACTGGGACATCCTCTTGCTCATCGACAAGCACCCGATAGCTGCGGGCGACTATGAGGCCTATGCCAGCCCTATCCTCGATTTGGGATGGGAATACGGGCAATACTTCAGCGTGAAGCTTTATTCGTCGAAGGACTGGAAAGAGCGCGAGCATACACCTTTTTATTTCAATGTGACTCAAGACGCCATCGAGATATGAAACTCAGCAGCCAAGAGCGAGCCGATGTCGTGGCACACAGAATCCGGCGGGCGCATGAAACCTGGGCTGAGACTCAGGAAATCATCGCGCATCGATTGTGGTATGCCGCAGCCAACAGGATGTACTACGCATGCTACTATATGACCTCGGCGCTGCTCATTCATTTCGGACATGTGACTTCCACCCACACGGGTGTGATTCGTATGTTGGGGCTTCACTTCATCAAGACGGGTTTGGTGAGCAAAGATTTGGGTCACTTTTACGGAAGTCTGTACGAATTCCGCCAGCAAGGTGACTATGACGACTTCTTCGAAATCACCGAAGACGATGTCGTTCAGCGGGCCGAGAAAGTGGAAACCTACCTACAAACACTGGAATCCCTGATTCGCAATGATTCTAGCGGCAGCGGCAAGGCCAACGAGGCGTGAAGAGGCTGGTGTTGATCGATGAAAATCGTTGTTGCGACGTGGATCGGGCGTGACTGGCCATGATGTGAGAATGCGGGAGATTCATTCTATAGGTGGGTCAAAAGGCGGGGGGCGCCGTCATGCTTTGGCGTCGAAGTCGCCTCCGTCTTCGTCTTGGATGGCGCAGATTTCCTGGTAGATTTTGTTGGTGCGGAGCAGGTTGTCGTGGGTGTCCCACCCGCTGACTCGCCCGCCGTCGAGCACGAGGATGCGTTCGCAGTCCTTGATGCTGGAGATGCGCTGGGCGATGATGATGCGCGTCATGGCGGGCACATCGCGCCGCAGGGCCTCGCGGATGGCGGCGTCGGTGGCGTTGTCGCAGGCGCTGGTGCTGTCGTCGAGCACGAGCACCTGCGGGCGCTTGAGCAGCGCGCGGGCGATGCACAGCCGCTGGCGCTGTCCGCCGCTGACGTTGGTGCCGCCCTGCTCGATGCGGGTGTCGTAGCCCTGGGGCATCTGCATCACAAAGTCGTCGGCCTGCGCGATGCGGCAGGCGGCGCGGCAGTCGTCGAGCGTGGCTTCGGGGTTGCCCCAGCGCAGGTTGTCGAGCACCGTGCCGCTGAAGAGCACATTCTTTTGCAGCACCACGGCCACGGCGTCGCGCAGGGCGGTGAGGTCGAGCGTGCGCACGTCCTTGCCACCCACGGCCACCGTGCCGCGCGTGGCGTCGTAGAGGCGGCTGATGAGGGTGATCAGGCTCGACTTTCCGCTGCCCGTGCCTCCAATCACGCCGATGGTCTGCCCCGAGGCGATGTGCAGGTCGATGTCGTGCAAGGCATACTCGCCGCTGCCGCCCTTGTAGGCGAAACTCACATGGTTGAAGTCGATGCGGCCGTCGGGGATATCGATGTCGGCATCGGCGGGATTGTCGATGTCGGGCAACTCGTTGATGACCTCGGCCACGCGCCGGCCGCTGGCCAGGCTCATGGTGACTTGCACGAAAATCATGCTCAACATCATCAGCGACATGAGGATGCTCATCACGTAGGAGAACAACGAGGTAAGCTGACCGGTGGTGAGCGTGCCGGCCACCACAAACTGCGCTCCAAACCAGCTGATGGCGATGATGCAGCCGTACACCACCAGGTTCATCACCGGGTGGTTGACGGCCATGAGGCTCTCGGCCTTGACGTAGAGGCGGTAGAGCGCGGCGGCGGCCAGCTCGAACTTCTGGTTCTCGTGCTCCTCGCGCACGAAGGCCTTGACCACGCGGATGGCGTTCACGTTTTCCTGCACCACGCCGTTGAGCACGTCGTACTGCTGGAACACGCGTGCCATTGTGGCCGACACCTTGCGGATGATGACGGTCAGCATGACGGCCAAAACCAGCGTGGCGATGATGAAAATCACACTCATGCGGGGGCTGATCACAAAGCACATCACGATGCTGAACAGCAGCATGAACGGTGCGCGGATGCTGGTGCGCAGAATCATCTGGAAGGCGTTCTGCAGGTTGCTCACGTCGGTGGTCATGCGCGTCACCAACCCGCTGGTGCTGTACTTGTCGATGTCGCTGAAGGCGAACCGCTGTATGTTGCGGTACATGGCCTTGCGCAGGTTGGCGGCGAAGCCGGTGGAGGCCTGCGCCACGAAGCGCCCGGCCAGGATGCCCATGACCAGGCTGATGAAAGCCATGACGAGCATCTGGCAGCCGTAGCGGTAGACGCCGGCCATGTCGCCCACGTTGATGCCGCGGTCGATGAGGCTGGCCGTGACATAGGGGATGAGTACGTCCATCACCACCTCGAGCATGATGAACACCGGGGTGAGGATGGCGGCAGTGCGATACTGCCCGATGTGTCGCAGCAGGGTCTTGAACATAGCGTTG
This sequence comes from uncultured Porphyromonadaceae bacterium, assembly GCA_947166165.1. Classification (GTDB taxonomy): domain Bacteria; phylum Bacteroidota; class Bacteroidia; order Bacteroidales; family Muribaculaceae; genus Sodaliphilus. The sequence goes on along the minus strand of CAMVDK010000018.1, from coordinate 12,427 downwards.
GCGGATATGATGGGGTGGGGAAGGGCGAAACGGAGTCGCCGCAACCGTATGTCGCTGATTTCAGACGTTTTAGGCAATCGATAACAATAACGGTTGCAAAATTACGAAAAAGTTCGCATTTGTAAAGCAAAAACGTGCTGAAAAACGATAAAATTGGGGGCGACCGGAGCCGTGATTGGTCCTTTTTGCGATTCAAGCGGCATTTTGTGATTTCTCAACCTCAATCAGTAGGAGAGCAAAACAGAAAACTCTAATATTCATGCCGAGATGTGAATACGAAATGTATTGTCAAAGAAATGAAAAATAAATTGCAAAACATTAAATCGCTTGGTCATGTTAAACGAAACACGTAATTTTGTAGTCAAAATGAAGAAACAAGGCAGGTTGAACCCTGCCGCCAAGGTGTTTTTGTTCAATATTAATGTAGTATTGCGGTTATAATTATTCAAATGTTTTTCTCAAAAGCAATAGGTGTGAGTCGCTTTCGCAGTATATTTTCTTTGGTGTATCGCCATTGATTGACAACTGCGATCGCTATTGCACTGGAGCTGAAAATGATTATTTATAAACCACTCAAGAATCCTATTTAAAACAATATTCATATGAACCGCAAAATCTTTTCTCTCGTTTGGATGATGGCATTGGTTTGTGCCGTCACTGCGCGCGCATATGTGTACCATGAAACGACAAACAAAGTCGTGAGTTTCGATTATTCGGGTTTCTCCTACACCTACATCGATGCCGATGGCGTCGAGAAGACCGCCATGCTCACCGATGAGGCGCGTGGAACCGAACAAATCTGTGCCTTATTAAAAGAGGTGTACGTCAACCCCGAAATCCCGGGTATCCACTACGGCTACGATTTCGACGGTACGCAGTCGAGGAAGATGGACTACGATTTCTATGGCCATCTCTATACCGGCAGCGGCTTCAGCTGGCAGCGCAACTCGCCGCGCGAGACCTTCCCGAATCCCAACCAGGACGGAATGACCATGCTGCTGGTTTCGATCAACGACACTTGGAAGTCAACCATGGTGAACAATAACACCACGCCCGAAGAGCACATCAGGCTCAGCTTCTCATCGGCTCGACTGATGACGGCCTTCACGCGCGTCCACGACCCCGAGAATCCTGGATATCTCTACCAGATCAACGACGTGTCGACCAACCGGTTTTTCTTCATCTCGAAGGGTAAGCCCCGCGCTTCGCACACCCGGCCGCTCTACCGCCTTTACGAGCAAATCAGTCCTGTGAAGGGCGATAACGGCCACGTGACCGACAACTTCATCGATGAGATGCGTGCCGGACACTCCTTCCTCTGCTATCACGACTGCTCGGAGATGACCACCATTGGCAAAACAAACGCTCCGCACTGGTTCTCCATTTCCAACTCGGGCGAGAACTACAACCTGAGCAATTTGACCATCTTCATTCCCGACCGCCGGTTCGAGCCGCAGCACGATCCCAATGGAGTGGTGGCCGACAACGTGAAACAGATCGAGGTGAATGGCAAGCGCTACTTTGTGGACTATGGCAACTCCAACGACACCAATGTCGACAACATCATCACCGAGGTCATGCCCAAGGTGCTGGTCTACACGGTCGACCTTCAGGCCACCGCCACGCCGTCGGAGCAGGATGGCTATTACGATGTCCACCTGACATGGGACACCAACTTCACCTTGGAGAATCTCGACACCCAAGTGCCGCAGCAGTTCTATGTTTACATCATCGATGGCAACAACCGTGTGCTGCTGTCGACGATTGTCGACCAACCCACCGAGGACCGGGAGCACACCTATCAGGTTGAGCAGACCAACGACACCCAGACGTTCAGCTATATCGTCTCGGCCCATCCCATCAACTTCGACAACGACGGGAATATGCTCCTCGACGAGGATGGCAAGCCCCTGGTCACCGTCAGCGCCGAAAGCCCCGTGCGCACGGTGATTATCCCCGGTCGCCACAGCGCCTTCTTCACCCAGGCACAGGAATACCGCAGCCGGTTCGAAGCCAAGAACATCAACCAGCAGTACAACGTGTATAAGAACACGATGACGATTCGCCCCAACTCCTCCGACGACTATCTGTCGATCAAGAACAACGGGGAGGCCTACCAGGTGATCCGCACCGATGCCGATGGCAACCGTGCCCTGGTGGCGTCGGTGCTGTTCACCCCGGTCGACGGCACGCAGGAGTATGAGTACACCGTCACCTACAACGCGTCGACCCAGGTCACTAACCCGGTCTTCGACGACGAGACGCCCGTCACCAGCGGACGGCTCACCGGCTTCAACAACTCCACCGTGGTGGTCATCGACCGATTCCTGGCCTCGACCAAGGACAACGACCATTCCGACAGGTACATCTACTCGTTCGAGCAACTCAACGAGGATGGCGAGATGGAGAACTTCAGCAACAGTTTCACTGTGCCGGTGTTCAAGACCACCAACGAAGTGGGCGGGCAGGAGCACACCTTCGACGAGGTGTGGGCCGACACCGACCACAGCGCCAAGGCGTTCCCCACCAACAGCATCACGTTCGACGCACTCAGCGACCCGTCGGCCAATCTGATCGAGTACAGCATCCTGCGCACCGATTACCAGTACAAAAAGCAGACCAAGATCGCCAAGGCCGAGCACTCCAACAACTTCGACCGCTATTCGTTGTACTCCATCAGCGAGGACGGAATCATCAACGACTTCTTGGGAACGGTGTCGATCACCGACGACGCTCCGAGCATCACGCTGCCCGACAACAACAACAAGGACTACAACCAGCGCATGCTTTATGCCCCGGTCATCACCACGCTTTACGCTGGCGACATCAACAAGAAGAACACCTACGGGTGTGACTTCAAGACGATGTACTATCCCCAGCTGACGCTCACTGTCAACAATATCAAAAAGACGGTTCCCTTCGGCAAGGATGGCATCACCGTGATGGGCTACTATGCCAAGATGTTCCTCACACCCAGCATTCCGCTGAGCAACATGTATGCTTACTACTACAGGGTGTGGCGCGTGATGGAAGGCGAGACCGTGCTCGTGGCCGAGACACTGCTCAACAACGAGGAGGACTTCAGCGAGCCTGGCCCCGAACCCGGCACCTTCTACTGGGCCACCAGATATGCCCCGCTTAGGGAGACCTTCCCCGAGGAGGCCCCCTGGGTCGAAGACATCTATCTCGACCTGCCCTTCAACGGCAACAAGTATGTCACCTACATCGCCCGTCTGTATGCCACCACCGTCAACCCCGACGATGTGCCCGAGATCGACAGAATGAACATCAAGTCGCAGAACCAGACCGAAGACCCGAAAGAGTACTTCATTGCCGAGGCAACCAAGCGCGTGATCTACAACAAGGATGTTGTCACCGCTATCGACGACGTCGATGTCGACGACGACGCACAGGTGGCCGCCATCACCTACTACAACGTGCTCGGCGTGCCCAGCAGCCGTCCCTATGCCGGCATCAACATCGTGGAGATGCGATTCACCGACGGAAAGATTAAGACCGTGAAAGTGATCAAGTGAAACAGATATAGATAGATATAGATTGAATGCTGCCGTCGGGGGCAGGCCATCACACATGGTCTGCCCCCGACACTGTTATCGCAAATACAACTGTTCCAGTCGGCCGCTGAAAGCCCAGTGGGCTTCAGTGATTCTTGCGATAACTCTTCACGGCCCAGAGTGCCATGGCGGCGCCGATGCCTGCCAGGGCAGCCAGCTGATGGGCGATGTGGGCGAAGCCTCCTCCGCGCACGAACACCGTGCGCACCGCGTCGATAAAGTAGTGCATCGGGTTGACGTAGGTGGTGCTGTAGGCCCACGAGGGCATCGAGCGTGTGGGCGTGAACAGGCCGCTCAGCAGCATGAGCATCACCACGAAAAACCACATCACGAAGATGGCCTGCTGCATGGTGTCGCTGTAGTTGGAGATGAGCAACCCGAACGAGCTGAAGAAAAGCGCGAGCAGCATGGCCAGCAGATAGACCAGCGCCACATGGCCCTGGCAGGTGATGCCATACAAGCCCCAGGCAAGCAGCAGGCACACCGTGATGACAAACAGCGCGATGAGCCAGTAGGGGATGAGTTTGGCCAGGATGAAAGCCCACTTGGTGACCGGCGTGACGTTGATTTGCTCGATGGTGCCGGCCTCCTTCTCACCCACGATGTTGAGCGTGGGCAGGAATCCGCACATGAGCATGATCACGATGGCCAGCAAGGCCGGAATCATGTAGAGCTTGTAGTTCTGATGCTTGTTGTAGAGGTTGAGCGTGGCCACGTGCTGCTCGATCGAGGCCGCGGCTGGGGCCACGTGTACCGTGACGATTTGCGACAGGTAGGCACTGCCTATCGAGCCTTTGGTGCCGTTGACGGCGTTGGCGGCAATGAGCACTTGCGGCGCGTTGCCAGCGAAGGCCTGCTTGCCAAAGTGCCGCGGAATCACCACGGCGATGTCGGCGCGGCCGTGCTCGATGTCGGCCAGTGCGGCCTCGTAGCTGGCCGGCTGGCCGGCGAAAATGAAATAGCGGCTGGCCTCGATGGTGTGCACGAGCCGCTGCGAGGTGGTGGAGCGGTCGTTGTCGACCACGTCGACCTTCACGTTTTTCACCTCCATGTTCATCACCCAGGGCATCACACACATGATGACGATGGGAAAAGCCACGATGAGCCGGGGCAGGAAAGCGTTGCGGCGAATCTGGAGAAACTCCTTGCGGATGAGATGGCGAAGCATGATTGAATGGGTATATTGTGGAACGACGGGACTGGTTGCGGACGGAATGCCTAAAGTGTTGCTTAACGATGCAGGCTCTTTAAATAATCAATGAAGGTGACATGATGTTTTGTCAAGCTGCAGAGTGAGATGCGATGTGTCATTCAAGCCGGTTGTTGAACGATTTGAGTGCCAGGGTGAGCAATGCCAAAGTCATGCCGACAAGAATGGCCACCTCGCGCGCCACCTGCTCGATGCCCACACCCATAATCATGAGTTTGCGCATGGCGTCGATGTAGTAGCGCGGCGGAATCACGGCCGACACCCATTGCAGCACGCGGGGCATCGACTCCACGGGGAACATCATGCCCGAGAGCATGACGATGGGCATGAGCAGCACCATGGCCGAGAGCAGCAGCGCCACGAGTTGCGTGCGGGCCACGTTGCTGATGAGCAGTCCGAGCGACAGCGCGAGCACGATGTAGACAACCGAGATGACGACGATCCACGCCATAGAGCCGTTGAGCGGCACGTCGAGCACCCACCGCGCCATGCCGAGGATGGTGAGCAAGATGGCAAAAGCAAGCACCAAGTAGGGCACGGCTTTGGCGACGATGATCATGAGCGGTTTGACTGGCGAGACGAGCAGCACCTCCATGGTGCCCTTTTCCTTTTCTCGCACGATGCTGATGCTTGTCATCATGGCGCAAACGAGCATGAGAAGCATGCCCATGATGGCCGGCACGAAGTTGTAGGCGCTGCGCATCTGTGGGTTGTAGAGCAGTTTCAGGTCGACAAGGCCAACCTCGGGGTTGAGCAGGGTCTGGGTGGCATAGTTGGTCCATTGCTGAGCCATGTTGGGGTCGGAGCCGTCGACGATGAACTGCACGCCACCATGGCGCGAGGCGAAGTCGTGACTGAACACCACTGCCAGGTCGGCCTTCTGGCTGCGGATGAGTAGTTCGGCGTCGGCTGGCGTGGCCACGGTGGCTGTGATGGTGAAGTAGGTGCTGGCTGCGAGCCGGTCGACGGCCTGTCGTGTGAGGTGGTCGACCTGCGAGGTGACCACCACGGTGCGCACGTTGCGCACGTCGGTGGTGATGGCGAAACCGAACAGCAGCATCAGCACCAGCGGCATGCCGAACAGGATGAGCATTGTGCGGCGGTCGCGCACGATGTGTTTGGCCTCTTTGAGCACAAAACTGGAGAAATCGTTCATAGGTCAGTCGCTTGATCGGTTGGCCTGCCGTGCCAGATGGGTGAACACATGGTCGATGTCGGGCAGGTGGAATTGTTGCTTGAGTTGTTCGGGAGTGCCCATGGCGCGGATTTTGCCGTCGACCATGATGGAGATACGGTCGCAGTATTCGGCCTCGTCCATGTAGTGGGTGGTGACGAAGACGGTGATTCCGCGTTGCGCGGCGTCGTAGATGAGTTGCCAGAACTGCCGGCGTGTGGCTGGGTCGACGCCGCCCGTGGGCTCGTCGAGGAACACAATCGATGGTTCATGGAAAATGCTCACCGAGAAGGCCAGTTTCTGCTTCCATCCCAGCGGCAGCGAGGCCACGAGGTCGTTGCGATGGTCGGCGAACTGAAGCTGGTCGAGCAGCGCGGTGGTTTTGCGCTCGATGTCGCTGTCGCTCATGCCGTAGATGCCGGCGAATAAACGTATGTTCTCGGCCACGGTGAGGTCGCCGTAGAGCGAGAACCGCTGGCTCATGTAGCCGATGTGTCGCTTGATGAGTTCGTGCTGGGTGCGGATGTCGTAGCCCGCCACAGTGCCGGTGCCGCTGGTGGGCTGGTTGAGGCCGGTGAGCATGTGCATGGCGGTGGTCTTGCCGGCGCCGTTGGCTCCCAGGAAGCCGAAAATCTCGCCACGCTTGACGTTGAACGAGATGTCGTCGACTGCGTGGAAGTCGCCGAACGCTTTCACCAGGTGCTGCACCTCGATGACGTTGTCGGCGGTGTGTTGCTGCACTTCGTCAGCACGCTCGATGCCTGGAGGGTTGAAGATGTGCGCGAAGCGGTCGAGGATGTCGTCGGGCGAGCCGGTGCCCTGGATGCGTCCTTGGTGCAGGAAGGCCACGCGTTGGCAGCGGCGCACCTCGTCGAGGTAGGGCGTAGAGGCCACGATGGTGATGCCCAGTGGCTTGAGCGTGGCGAGCATGTCCCATAGTTCCTTGCGGCTGACGGGGTCGACGCCAGTGGTGGGCTCGTCGAGCACGAGCACACTGGGTTTGTGGACCAGGGCACACGACAGCGCCAGTTTCTGCTTCATGCCGCCCGACAGCGCGCCCGCCCTTCGGTTGCCGAAGCGCTCGATTTGCGAATAGATGGGGCCGATGGTGCTGTAGCCGGCCTCGACGGTGGTGCCGAACAGCCGGGCGAAGAACTCGAGGTTCTCACGAACGGTGAGGTCTTCGTAGAGCGAGAACCGCCCGGGCATGTAGCCCACGCGCCGGCGTATCTGCGCCATCTGCCCGACGGTGTCGAACCCGTCGACAGTCGCCGAGCCTTCGTCGGGTTTGAGCAGGGTGCACAGGATGCGCATCAGCGTGGTTTTGCCGGCGCCATCGGGACCGATAAGCCCGAACACCTCGCCACGTTGCACCTGCAGCGACACCTGGTCGAGCGCTTTCACCTCGCCGAAGGCCTTGCTCACATGGTCGACAATAATGCTTGGAGTCATTGCGCGTAGGGGGTGTGGATTTTGAACTTGAGTTTGCCGTACATGCCCATCTTGATGTCGCTGCCACCCTCGACGGCCACTTTGACGGCATACACGAGGTCGGCTCGCTCGTCTTCGGTGACGATGGTCTTGGGCGTGAACTCCGAGCGGCTTGAAATCCAGGCGATGGTGCCGCTGTAGGTTTTCCCTTGATTGTTGCCATAGTCGGTGGTCACCTTCACGGCCTGTCCCACTTTGATGCGCTCGAGTTGTGCCGAGGTGACGTAGGCGCGCAGCACCACGTGCTGCGTGTCGGCGACTTTGAAGAGCGGTTTGCCGATGGTGACAAATTCGCCCTGCTCAACGTACTTTTCGATCACATTGCCGGCGATGGGGCTTGCTATGACGGTGTTGGCGATTTGGTCGTCGATTTGCGCAATCTGGCTGTCGATGCCAGTGCTTTGAGCGTTGATGCCCTCGATTTGGGCCTCGATGCCTGCGCTCTGCTGGGCCAGGCTGGCATTGTTGCTGCGGATTTGGTCCTGCGTGGCGGCAAGCTGCTTTTCCAGGACGCTGATTTGGTAGTTGATTTCGTCGACCTGCTTGCGCGGCACGGCACCGTCGCGCAGCATGGCGTTGTAGCGGTCGCGCTCGCGCTTGGCGTTGGCGATTTGCTGCTTGAGGCTGGCCACCTGCCTGTCGAGGTCGAGGCGGCGGCTGTCGGTGGCGCCTTTGTTGGCGCCGAGCTGGCGGCGGTTGGCGTCGAGCTGCGCCTTGTTGCTCTCGAGCTGCTGCTTTTGCAGCCGCAGTTGGGTGTCGTCGAGGTGCCCGACCACGGCCTGTGCGTCGATTTGCTGTCCTTCGGCAATATCGAAGCTGGTCAAGGTGCCCGTTGCTTTGGCCGAGATGGTGACTTCGGTGACCTCGAAGGTGCCGGTGGCGTCGAATTCCTTGTCGCTGTTGTTGCAGGCTGCCAGCGCAAGGGCGATGACGCAGGTTGTGAGTATGTGAATACGTGTCATTGTCGCGGGTGTTGAAGGGTGAATGAATGTGTCAGTTGTTTAGGGTGTACTTGAGGTCGTAGATTTCTTTGAGCATCTGCAGCTCGTGGACCGCTTGCTGGATGCGTGCGGCATTTTCGTTGTTGATTTCCTTGACAAGGTCGTTGACGTCGAAGATGCCATGCTGGAGTTTCGACTCGGCGGCTTTGCGCACCTTCGACCGCAGGGCGATGATTTCGTTGTCGGCCTGCGCTTGTTTGCGGTATCGCTCAATGCCCTCGCTGTGCTGCAGACTGTCGAGTCGGTTGTCGAGCAGAAACAAGTCGCGGCTGTTCTCAGCCTGCAAGCGTTGCAGTTGGAGCTTGGTCTTGTCGGAACGGCGGTTATAGAGCGCGCCAATGTTCCAGCTGATGCGTGCCCCGATCATGCCACCGAACGACCAGCGGTGGTGCATCATGTCGTCGAACAGGTTGTAGCCGGGATAGCCGTAGAAACCCTGCGCGAAGAGTGAGATGCGCGGGCGCAGTGCCGCGTCGAGCGACCGCTGCTGCGCGTCGGCCAGTCGCAGCTGTGCGTCGACGAGCGCCAGCTCAGGCCGGAGGCTGGAGGCCGAAGGTGGGGTGGCGGAAGGTTTCTCCACTTGTTCGACATCGATGCCGCAAAGCGTGCCGAGCAGCCGCGCCAGTGTGTGACGTTGCGCGGCGAGGTCGTCGATTTGCTGTTCGGCAGCCAGGCGCTCAACGCGCACCTTATTATAATCGCTCTCGGCCACAGCGCCGTGCTTGAGTTGCGAAGCCAATTTGTTTTCGTTGCTTTCGAGCAGAGTGCGCAGGTCGCCTTTGAGCCGGATTTGCTCGTCGAGCATCAGCAGTCCGAAGTACATCTCGTTGACGCGCCGGTGCACGGCATAGAGGTTGACCTCGTTTTGTGCGGCCTGCACGTCGGCCTGGCGGCGCGCCACCTCGGTCTGCGAGGAAATGGAGCCGCCGTCGTAGACGGTCTGCGTGACGTCGATGCCGATGCGGTACTGGTCCTTTTTGAGTCCTTTCAGATCGAGCCCCATTTGGCCGATGAGCGACTGCATTTCGCTGGGCCATGCGGTGACGTCGCTTTGGAGTGTGGCTTGGGCTGTGGCCGAAATCTGTGGCAACCAGGCGTTGCGGATGCCGGCCACGGTGGCATCGGCAGTCCGTGCAATCAAGCCGCGCTGAACGATGAGCGGGAAGTTGCGCTCGGCGGCCTGATGGCACTCCTGCAGCGTCTGGCCATGGCCGGCAGTCAGAGCCAACAGGCAGGTTGTGATGATTGTGAATCGTTTCATTCGCTGTGAATTTGGATGAGTGAAAATGAACCGTAGGTTTTCGGGTGCAAATTTCGGCACATTTTTTGTCGTGACGGTTATCTAAATTCAAGCGAATATGTCCTTTTTGTTGGATTTGACTGTTTTGATGCTCATTTTTGGCCGGAAATCGCTATCTTTGCGGTGGAAAATCAATAGAAGTGATGAAAAAAAGACCTGAGAAATTCAATTATCAGATGATTCGGTCGGTGCTTGGCGAGAGCAAGCTGGACGACGAATGCTTGCTGCTCACCCCCGATTTTGCCGTTATCAATTACTTTGGCGCCCAGACGCTGTTCGAGCAAATGGTGGAGCGCGGGGTGCCGCTGCTCATCGACGATTACCGCATGGGGCTGGTGACCAGTGGCGAGGTGCACGTGTGCATCAATCTGATCGACCGTGTGGTGAAGCCCGGCATGATCGCCTTTTTCGCCCCCGGCACCATCGTGCAACCGCAGAGGGTGGTGGGCGAGTTGCGCGTGGCGGGCATGGCCTGGTTTGCCGACATTCCGTTCGCCGCAGGCCATGTGCCGTCGATAGCCCGTGGCGAGGTGCGCGATTTTCAGCTTGCTGTGAGCGAGGATGCGGCCGGGGCCATCGGCAGCCAGGTGCAGGCGTTGTGGCGGTTGGCCCGCATGGAGCCTGTGTGCAGCGAGGCGGTGGCCAGTGGCTGTGCGTCGCTGATGTGGATTTACGACCAGTTGTATCGCTCGAGCACGCAGCAAGCCGGGCGTGCTTCGCACTCGTCGGCCATCTTCGACCGTTTCATCGCATTGGTGAACGAGCACTGCCGCAGCGAGCACCGGCTGGCCTTCTATGCCGACCGCCTGTGCCTGACGGAGCGCCATCTGGGCTCGGTGGTGTCGCAGGTGAGCGGCAAGACGGCCAAGCAGTGGATCGACAGCGCCATCGTGACCCACATCAAGGTGGCCCTGCGGCACACCGACAAGACGGTGCAGCAAATCAGCGATGAGATGCATTTCCCCAATGCGAGTTTCTTTTCAAAATATTTCCGCCGGCTGACGGGCGTGGCTCCCGGCGACTACCGCAAGGGCATGTGAGCAGAGGGGAGGGGCGCAGCGTTTCGCCGGCCCGGGCTGATGGCAAAAATCAAAAAAACTTGGCCTTTTGTTTTGTGGTTCGCTCAACTTGCAGTAATTTCGCCGCATGATTGCGAAACGACTTTTGACAACGGCTGCCACGGCAGCGTTGGTGGCCTTGGCCGCATGGGGGCAGTCGACCGCCGACACGCGGGTGACCATCTTCGACAGCAATGTGCGCTCGCTCAAGGTGGCGCCGGAGAGCAACATGTATCTGCCGCCGGTGCTGGTGATGGGCAGCGACGACCGCATCGTGGTGAATTTCGACTACATCGACTACGACGTGCACTACCTGCGCTACAGCCTGCTGCACTGCGACGCGCAGTGGACGCCCTCGCAGTTGATGGAGGCGGAGTATGTGGACGGCTTCAACTATGCCGACATCGACGACTACGCCCAGAGCGAGAGCACGTTCACGCACTACTACAACTACACCTTCGCCCTGCCCAATGCCGACATGCGCCCCCTGCGCAGCGGCAACTACGTGCTGCGCGTCTATGAGCAGGACGACCCCGAGCGGGTGCTCTTCCAGACGCGCTTCATGGTGGTGGAGCCCAAGGTGACCGTGCTCACCGAAGTGACCACGCGCACCGATGCCACCTACAACGACGCCCACCAGCAGCTGACCATCAACCTGAAGTACAAGCCCGGCGCGATCGCCGACCCCTATGGCGAACTGGCCACCGTGGTGATGCAGAACACGCGCACCGACAATGCCGTGGTGCTCCGCTACCCCATGAGCGCGGGCATAGGCATGGTGACCTACGACCATCAGCCCGAACTCATCTTCGAGGCCGGCAACGAGTACCGCCGGTTCGAGACGGTCAACATCCACTCCATCAACATGGGTGTGGCCGAAATCGGCTATGTGAAGCCGTTCTACCATGCCATGCTCCAGGTGGACGAGCCGCGGCGCGACTTGCAGTACCTCTACGACCAGACGCAGCGCGGCCACTTCACCATCCGCAACGCCGAGGGCGCCGACAGCCGCATCGACGCCGACTACCTGGTGACGCATTTCACGCTCAACACGGCCGGGCCGCTCACCGGCGGCAACATCTTCCTCGAGGGCGAGTTCACCCACGGCCTGCCGGCACAGGAAACCCTGATGAAATACGACGCCAGCACGGGCTGCTATGTGAACGACCTGCTGCTCAAGCAGGGAGCCTACAACTACCAGTACCTCTGGGTGCCCGACGGCAGCCGAACGGGGCAGACGGCGGTGATCGACGGCGACAAGTTCCAGACGGTGAACCAGTACACGGTGCTGGTGTATCACCGCCCCAGTGGCGGACGCTACGACGAGCTTGTGGGCTACGGCCTGGCGCGGTCGATCAACTGAACACAACCGGAAAACTTAACATTGATATCACACAGTGGACTATCTGTTTCTCATACTGGGTCTCGCGCTGCTGCTTGTGGCAGCCGACCTGCTTGTCGACTCGAGTGTGGCCATCGCGCAGCGGGCCAAGATTTCGAATTTCATCATCGGCCTCACCATTGTGGGCATGGGCACTTCGGCGCCGGAGCTGTTTGTAAGCATCTCGTCGGCGCTCAGCGGCCACGGCGATATCGCCATGGGCAACGTGGTGGGCAG